>SLPW01000129.1 GCA_007131755.1 Myxococcales bacterium
ACCACGAGAACGACCACGAGAACGACCACGAGAACGACCACGAGAACGACCACGAGAACGACCACGAGAACGACCACGAGAACGACCACGAGAACGACCACGAGACCGACCACGAGACCGACCACGAGACCGACCACGAGACCGACCACGAGGCCGACCACGAGGCCGACCACGAGGCCGAGACCGGCTTTATATAGGTCTATTTCTGTGACTTGAGCGCAATTCAGATCCCGGCGGAGGCGGCACCGATGAAGGGAAATTTTCCAAGAAGGAGCAAACGATGAAGGTCTACGAAGTTCAGGAGCAATTCGGGTTGGACAATCTGGTGATGGCCGATCGGCCGTCGCCTGTGGTGGGGCCGGGGCAGTTGAAGTTGAAGATGCGCTGTGCGTCGCTGAATTTTCGGGACCTGTTGATGGTGCAGGGGCTGTACAACCCGCGCCAGTCCTTGCCGGTGATCCCCTGCTCCGACGGAGTCGGGGAGGTGGTGGAGGTGGGCGACGGTGTCGACGAAGAGTGGCTCGGAAAGAGGGTGTGTCCCATCTTCGCGCAAGGGTGGAAGAGCGGGGAGCCGACGAAGGCGAAGCTCAAGACTACGCTGGGTAGCCCGCTGGACGGTGTCCTGGCCGAGGAGATGGTCGTCAGCGCCGAGTCGGTGGTGGAGGTGCCGGAGCATCTTAGGGATGCGGAGGCGGCGTCTTTACCCTGTGCGGCCGTGACGGCCTGGAATGCGCTGGTGGAGCAGGGCGGGATAAAAGCGGGGGATACGATCCTGACGCTTGGCACCGGTGGGGTCTCGACGCTCGCTGCCCAGATCGGCGCCATGCTGGGAGCGCGGGTGATCGCCACGTCGAGCTCCGATGAAAAGTTAGAGCGTATCAAGGAGCTCGGCGCCGACGAGGGGATCAACTACGTCAAAGACGAGGACTGGCAGGAGACGGCGCGAAAGCTCACGGACGGCCGCGGCGTGGACTTGGTGGTCGAGGTCGGCGGGGCGGGAACCCTTCAGAAGTCGATTCGCGCCGTGCGCATCGGCGGGCAGATAAGCCTCATCGGCGTGCTCTCCGGGGCAGCGCAGGAGCTAAATATCATCCCCCTTTTGATGCAAAATATCCGCATCCAGGGCGTCATCGTCGGTCATCGCGAGATGTTCGAGCGGCTCAATCGGGCCATCGCACATCACGAGATGCGGCCCGCCGTGGACAAGGTGTTTTCCTTCGATGAGGTGGGAGAGGCATTCGGGCGCATGGCCCAGGGAGCCCATTTCGGGAAGATCTGTGTGGAGGTGGGGTGAGGGGAGATGAGGACTTACGGGAGTTTCTGGAGGGTAGCCTCGACGGCGCTGAGCGTAATCTGCAGAGCGTCTTTCCAGTGGTCCGGTTCAAGGTGTGGGGTGTGGCCGGCGCGGGGGATGAAGATGGGCCTGGTGCCGCGGCGGCGGGCGTAGCGATCGAGGGCGGAAAAGGGGATGAGAGTGTCGTGTTCCATGCCGACGACGATAAGGGGGCACAGGGCGTTTCGGGTGCGGTCGGGCAATAAGAGCTCGTATTGGTTGAGCGCCGACAGGGGGCGCGTTCGGGTGCGTGCGCTTCGGGTGGCGCGGCGGTCGACGTGGGGGGCGAAGAGGTATTTGTGGCGCGGTGGGACGCTGCGGCCGATGAGGCCGCCGAAGAAGTCTGTGGGGTGGTGGCGCAAAAGCTGGCCCGCCGTGACGAGGCCGATGCGGTCGCCGGGCGGAGCCATCAGGACGGCGCAGGGAGCGTGGTAGCGCTCGACGACGCGTTCGACGACGGCGGCGCCCATGGAGTGGCCGACGAGGATCGGGGGGCTGGGCAGTTCGGCGATGGTCTGGAGAACGTCGTGGACGTAGTCGCGAAAGAGCCAGCGGTGGCGGCGTTTTTGTCCGCCGCTGTTGCCGTGGCCGCGAAGGCTGAGGGCGTAGCAGTTCCAGCCCAGGTCGGCAGCCGCGGGCATCCAGTGCGTCTTCCAGCACCAGGCGCCCATGGAGGCGCCGTGGACGAAGAGCAGGGGTGGGCGATCCGCTGCCGGCTCTTCGGGAGCCACATGGAGGACCTCGCGGTCTACAGCTTCAGAGGGGAAGATCCAGTCCAGGGGGCGCATGACCGCTTCGTCGCGATCGTCGGAGAATAGGGGCATCTCAATATACCTTCAGGTCGGCGATGGCCTCGTCGAGCTTTCGAAGATAGTCCATATGCTGAACTTCGAGAAAGTGGCGCGACGACCGGGCGTATTCAATGCCGCCGTCGGCGCGCCGGCCGACCTCATCCTGGATACGCCGGCGGAAGGTGTCGGCGCGGGCGGGGGCGGTGAGTTGGGCACGAAGGTAGCGGGCGGCGGCCACGGATTGCCAGTGGACGAGCTTGAATTGGCCGCTGTCGGGTTGGATGAAGCCGATGAAGAATAAGTCGTCCGAGTGGGGGGAGAAGACGTTCAGGTAGGTCTCGGGCCGGGCCTGTCGGATGCGAAAATAGCGCTCATCGAGAAAGGGGATGTCGATGAGGTAGCCCGTACAGAAGACGACGAGGTCGACCTCCTGGCTCGAGCCGTCGTCGAAGACGACGCGGTCGCCGTCGAAGCGGGCGATGTTGCAGCAGGGTTGGATGCGTCCGTGAGAGGCGTAGTAGATGAGCAGGTCGTTGGTGACCGGATGGGTCTCCAGAAAGCGGTGGTCCGGCTCGGGGAGGCCCGCTTTGGTGGGGTGGCCCACGGTCAGGCGCACCGCCGTCTCCAGGCAGGTCTGTACGATGGGGGCCGGAAGCCGAAGGGAGAGCAGGAGGTCGTAGATCTGGTCGCCCGGTTTTCCGAGGACGAATTTGGGAGCGTACCAGTAGCCGCGGCGCGTGCTGTGGAAGGCGGCGTCGGCGTGGCGTGCGGCCTCGACAACGAGGTCGCAGCCCGTATTTCCGGCGCCGACGATGAGGACCCGCTTTCCCTCGAAGATCGAGGCGTCGCGATAATCGGCGGAGTGGATGACCTCGCCATCGAGTGAGCCCGGGACGTCGGGGATCTTGGGCGACCAATTGTGGCCGTTGGCGACGATGACGGCTCGAAAGAGTTCGGTCCGGGTCGTGTCCTCGTCGCGATCTCGAATCGTCAGGTGCCATCCGCCGCCGTCGGCAGGCTCGCAGGCCACAACCTCGGTGCGAAATCGTATGTATTCACTGAGTCCGAAATGTTCGCAGTAGCGCCGCAGGTAGGCCAGAATCTGGGTGTGATGGGGATAAGGCGGAAAGTCGTCGGGCATCGGAAAATCGGGATATTGCGTAAAGGGCTTCGACGAGATGGTGTGGGTCGTGTCGTAGACCCGGGCGTGGGGTTTTCCGAAATTCCAATTGCCGCCGATATCGTCTTCTCGTTCGAAGACGCGCAGGGAGAAACCATAGCGCAGAAAAGCCCGGGCGGCGGCCAATCCGGAGCTTCCGGCGCCGATGATGGCGACGGGGCGCGTGAGGTGTGAGGTCATGGTCACCACTGAAAGCCGAGGAGATCCCACCAGTAGAAGAGAACGGGCAATAGAGCCGCCGCTGCGGCGACGATGGCATAGAACAACCGTCCCAGCGGGGTCTCGCGCCGCTCGCGGTAATTCTGAACGGCACAATACACCAGAAGGGGGGCGAGAGCGATGAGAACGAAGGGGATGAGGAAGAGGAAGGTCGCCCAGTCGGGGACGCCGAAGACATGGCGGCCGACGACGACGCCGTAGCCGATGAAGAATACCACGGCCAGTACGCTATAGAGCACGGCAAGCCAGCGGCGGCGTTCGCCTGGCTCGGAGTCGTCCTCCGACTTCTTGCCAAAGCGCCTCCGTATGGCCTGTATGGGCCAGATAAAGGATGCGGCCAGAAAGAGCATCAAGAATCCGGCGAGCAACCCGCCGATGAGAGACGGGTTCTGATGCCAGGAAGGTCTGTGGAAGGTCATCAAATCGGGGTGATCGTGAGAAAATCCGGTGATCCGGTTCTGCTCGTCTCGGTGGACGACCAGCGTTGCGTGGCCGTCGACGTGGCGCCACAGGTCGGGATCGTCGGCGACGGGAACCCAGTAGGTGGGTTCGGGAGAAAGGGGGTGGCTGATCTGGACGTTGTGGGTGGCCAGTTGTTCCGAGCTGTCGGGAGCTTTCTCTGCCTCAAAGGGCTCGACTTCGGCGCGGACGGACATCAACTGGCTAAGCGGCTTCGTAAAGCCGGCGTCGACAGTGCGGTTTAGCTGGTAAGTGCCGGTAAATTCGGAGACCCGCGTTTCGGCGGCCCTGGCAGGGTGGAATTCATCGAGGGGGTCGACGGGGAAGACTTCGTCGAGAATTTCGTCGAGGAGATCGAAGCGGACGACGGCGCCGAGGCCGCTGTTGTAGGCGACGAAGACGCCGAATTCGTAGGTCGGCGAAAAGGCGATGAGAGAGGAGAATCCGTCCGGTGTTTCACCCACGGCCAAGAGCCAGCGCTGGTCGCCGCGAAGGATCTCCTTGAAGCCCGGGGTGACGCCGGCGACCTCCGGGTGGGGGCGAAAGGAGGTCTCGAGCATCTTGCGGTGCTGATCGTCGCTCAAGACATCGGGATCACCGTGGACGAGAAATTGCAAAAGCGAGGCGGCGTCGGCGGCGGTGGTGTGAACGCCGTCGACGGGACTCAACCGCACGCCGCGGCGGCGGTGGGGTTGGAGTTCGCCGGCGACAAGCCCGTGCCCCGTGGCGATATTCTGTGTCGGCACGGTGTGGGCGACGGAGAAGGTCTGGTCCATACCCAGAGAGTCGAAGAGATTGGCCAGAAGTTCGACGAAAGGGGCATCCTGTGCGCGTTCTGCGATATAGCCGGCAAGGGCGATGCCGTGGTGGCTGTGCTGATATTCCCGGCCGGGCTTGCGCGTGCGCTGTGGGAAGTGCTCGCGCAGGGTGTCGCCGAGATCCACGCGCTCGTCGGGACTGGGCGTGCGGATGGCCGTCGTCGATTCGCGGAATCCGGCGGTGTGATCGAGGAGGTGACGAATGGCGATGGCTTCGTCGAAGCCGTCGTCGAGTTCGAAGTCATCGAGATATGTGGTGATGTCGTCGTCGAGGTCGAAAAGGCCTGCGTCGATGGCCTGGTGGACGGGGATGGCGCTCAGGGATGTGGTTGCAGAGCCGATATTGAATGCCGTCGTGGCCGGGTCGACCGGTGTCTCGGCGTAGTCGGCATAGCCGTAACCGTCGGCCATGATCAGGCCGTCGGGACCGACGGCGGCGAAGATGGCGCCCGTGGCGAGTCCACCTCGACTCACGTCGTCGAAGTCGAAGAGATGGCGCTCCATATGCTCGTCGACGATGGCCCGCACTTCGTCGGCCGTGATTTCGTCAGCACTGTCATCGTTTTCCTTGGCCTCCATGGCTTCCATGGCTGCCGCGGTGGCGTCGTCGAGTGCCCTGGAGACCTCTGTGCGTGGTTCGTCCACATCGCCGTCGGCCAACGCCGAGGAGGGAAGGCAGACCAAAAGGAGGATGGCCAGGAGCCGACAGAAGCGGCGACGTGGTCGCTGGTTTCGAATATGAGACATGGCGAAAGGAGGGCGAACGGGAGGTAGAGAAGGGGACCCGGTGGTCCTCAACTAGAACCGGCGCCCGTTTTCATCCACCACCCGAGCGTTGAGGCGATTGGCCAACACGCGCATGCGCATATTGACGTAGGCGTCGAAGCCCTCGACGTAGATGATGCCATCGTCGTGATTGAACCAGATGGCTTCGAAGAAAGGATGGCCAGTCCAGCGAGCAAGTCCCTCGCTCGGAGTGGGGGGGCTGACGTTGGGGGGCAGAGAGCCCTCGCCATCATAAAATTGGATATCCTCGATGTCGTAGACGACGCGCTTCCACTCGTCGAGGGTGATGGGGTCATCGGAGGCGTTGTCCGGGCGATCGGCGCGGCTGATGTAGATTTTCTGAGGCATGGGATACTCCACGAAACGGCACCACACAGTGTGGAAACTACGGTCCGTGGCGTTGTATCTATAGCTTGCGTGGAGCGCAAGGTTGGCGCTCCCTGCGGTCGCTGGTGGTTGCGCTCCCTGCGGTCGCTTGTGGTTGCGCTCCCTGCGGTCGCTGGTAGTTACGCTCACTGAACAACGTTCGCTGTAGTTACGCTCCCTGCGGTCGCTTGTGGTTGGTAGTTAGCTAACTGCGAGTGAGCGAAGCGAACGAAACGCCTATCTCGCGTTGTGCAGCGCGCGCGCCTCCACACAGGCGATGGTGATATTGTCCGGTCCTCCGGCGCGGTTGGCGGCGTGGACCAGGGAATCGCAGGCCGTGGACCAGTGGGGTCGGTGGCGCATGAGAATTCGGGCGATTTCGTCGTCGTCGATGGTGTCGTGGAGGCCGTCGGTGGTCATCACGAAGAGGTCTTCGTGGCGAACGAGGGCGGAGTCGACGTCGACGTCGACGCTGGAATTGGTGCCGAGGCCGCGGGTGAGGATATTTTTGTAGGGAAAATGTGCGGCGAAGTCGCGGGCTTCGGCGTCAGTGAAGTTCTGGGTGGCCAGGGTTTGCTCGAGCAGGGAGTGGTCGCGAGTCAGTGGGGTGAGTTCGTCGCCGCGAAGGCGGTACAGCCGGCTGTCGCCGACGTGGGCCCAATGGGCGCGGTTGCCACTGAAGAGCAGGGCGACGGCGGTGGTGCCCATGCCGCGCTGCGACGCTCTTCGCCGGGCTTCGTCGTGGATGCTGGCGTTGGCGATCTCGATGGCTCGCACCAGATGCGGGGACGCTCCATTGTGATCGTCAGTGGAGAGTTGCACCTCCTCGAAGTAGGCGGCGATGGTCTCGGCGGCGAGCCGAGAGGCGACCTCTCCGGCGGCGTGGCCGCCCATGCCGTCGGCGACGATGAATAGTTTTCTGTTCGGGACGACGAGATAGAAGTCCTCGTTGTGATCACGGCGCTGGCCGACGTCGGTGATGGCGGCGTGGCGAAATTCCCAGGGATCGATGCGGGTGGTCTGCAGATCGGTGGCGGCGTGGGAATGGGCTTCGGAGCTGAGCATGATCGACTCCTCGTCGGGTGATTGCGTCCGGTATTCGGGCGTGAGGGGCCGATGCGAAAATACGAGGAAAACGCTGCGAAACGGGCGGCGGCGTCTTCGGTGATCCCCCCGGTGATGGCTACACTACGTACAAGAGCTTACGTAGGGACGAAGTTAGGAACGGTGAGATGGGTTGCCAGTCACGGGGAATATCAAGATTGGGCGATCTGAAGTCGGCGATCCTCGAAGAGGTCCGTGTTGGTCAGCGACGGTGTAGTCACCGAGAATAGGCGTCACTGATCAGGCAGGGGGTACTGTGAGGGGGGGGAGGCCGGGCGACGCTCGATGATTTTGGCGCCGCCGGCCGGAGTCCATCAATCCAGACAGTGGTCATCGTCGTAGGTAAAGGAGGTGGCGTTAACGCGGTAATGGGCGCAGGTCGGGCCCGCTGCTCCGCTGAGTCCCGGGTATCCCATATTATCGGCGTTGCCGCCGTCGCCGGGCTGTCCAGCCTGTCCGCCGATGCCACCGCTTCCGGCGAAGAAAGAGGGTTGGGCGGATCCGATGGGGCTGTTGACGCGCATCAGACCGATGGAGGGGCCACCGTTTCCGCCGTTTCCGCCCGTGCCGCCGGCGCCGTCACCGCCGTCGCCGCCGTAGATGGTTTGCTCCCACCACACATAGTCTGAGCCCATGGCGGAATAGGTGGTCTGGCCACCGGGAGCACCGCTGTAGGCATCATCTGCGTCGCTGCCGTCGCCGCCACCTCCGCCTGCTCCGCCCTGAATCTGGACATTGTGAAATTCGATGCCCGAGACGGCATCGGTATCAACGAGGATCATACCGATGGAGGCAGCTCCGGAGAATCCGCTGTGTCCGTGAACGCCGGGATAGCCTCCACTTCCGCCACCGGCGGCGAGGGTCATCCAGACAAGGGATTGGCCAAATCTGGCTTGCTCGTGCCATGCGAAAGAACCGCCACCGCCGGCGCCGATTTGGTCCAACTCGACATCGAGAATGGGGGAGCTCGGACAAGTCAGGTTGATATCGGGATTGCTGGCGGTGGTCTGAACATCAAATTCCGTCCATGGCGCAAGATCGGCGGGCTCGCTGGGGATGCCGTGTTCTCCGTCCTGACCATGCGGGGAAGCCAGGGAAGCTCCTCCGGCGCCGCCGCGCCCATCATTACCCCAGCCGTCTTGCCCGACCCAGGCGCTATTATAAGTTTCGCCTTGATTGCGCCCACTGTTGCCACCCCAACTATAGGTGCTTAGGCCGTTGTTCCCGCCGCTATAGGTGATGGTCGAGCCGTACCAGGTGTGATAACCGGCATCGCCAGCGCGCGGCGTGTAGCTACCGGTAGTCGGCTCGGAGGCGCTGGCGCCGTCGGAAGCAGCACCGGCGGTGATGTCGACGCTTCGCAAAATCAGCCCGTCACAATTCTGACAGATGGCGCCGATATTGGCGTCGCAGCCGATGCCGTCAAGGTCGGCGGTGCGTACGCTGATGCCCTTGAAGTGGGTGGTGGACCCGATATCTTTGCCTCGAAGTCCTACGGAGTTTTCGACGCGGATCTCCGTTGCCGGCATGCCCGTGGCGTAGTCGGGAGGGCTGAAGGTTCCGTCGTTGGGGTTCCAACTGCTGATGTTGAAGCCGCCGTAGACGTGGACGTCCTCGATGAGTTCGATGGTGTCGTCGACGACGAAAAGACTGGAGTCCTGCACAAAGACGTCGCAGGGGATCTGCTGGCCGGCGATGGAGAGGCTGGAGCGGCATTGGTCGGCCAATTCGATGGCTTCGGGCAGGGTGGGGCCGGAGTCGCCGATATCGACGTAGATGACGTGGGGGTCGCCTTGATTGTTCATGTGGCGGTCGAAGCCGTCGCAGCTGTGGTCGATGCCGTCAAAGCCGGGCTGTTCGGGCTGGGGAAAGGTGGTCTGCTGGCAGACCAGACCGCCGGAGGTGCACTGGACCTCACCGATGCGGCACTCGCCGAGGAGTCCGGGGACCTGGCAGAGGTCGCCGGGGGAGACGGAGTCGGGGCTGGAGTCGATGACGTCTCCGTCGGCGTTGACGAGGACGATGTCTTCGTCATCGACCAGAAAGTCACCGTCCCACTGGGTGTCTGGCTGGCCGTCGCAGGTGGAGTCTTGCGTGGAACAATAGGGCGTGGATACCGGATAGTCGTCGTTGGAGGGCTCGCAACTCATCTCGTAATTTGCACTGCAGGTGGCGACGCCGGGCTG
>SLPW01000017.1 GCA_007131755.1 Myxococcales bacterium
CAGCTCGCGATGGTCTTCGATGGCGGCCAGTGCTTCGTCGAAGCCCTGTGTGCTGTAGAGGTTTCGCCTCTGGTGGAGGTCGGCCTCCATCTGGCGAAGCATGGCGCGTTCGTCGGCGATGAAGTCGAGGTGGTCGTTGGCGGAGTCGGCGAGCCTTGCGAGGCGGCGGCGCAACATGCCACGGATGTGGCGGGTCTGGTCGACGAGGTAGAGGAGTTCGTGGGCTCGATCGCGATCGGCGGTGGAGACGGTGTCGAGTTCATCGACGAGTCGTTGGATGTGGGCCGGTTCGCAGCTCAGCGGGGTGGTGCCGAGGACGCCGGTGTCGGAGGTGTCGGCGTCGTAGCCGCTGTTGAGGCAGTTGATGGCCACCAGGCGCAGAATCGACAGGGGGAGTTCGGCCTGGGCGGCTCGATGTGCCCCGACGCGGATATCCTCTCCCAGCATCTCCAGGCGATCCAGATCGCTGCTCACGGAGCGCTCGAAGGCGTCAAGGGAGTGAAGCCTGGCGTTGGTGGCGTCGATGGAGGCGCCGAGCTCCGGGGGATCGGGATCGGGCGTGGAGGCGCAACCGGCGGTCGTGAGGAGGAGGAGAATCGAAGTCGCCAGGAAAAGCCACGACAGGGCCGACGAATTCGGAGTAAAGTTCCGGATCGCGTCGGCCCTGTTGAAGTGCGATGGGAGTGCGAAGGACAAGGGTCAGCTTTCTGAGAGTAGGTCGTCGGGAAGGGCCGGGAGTTCGTCGATGGAGGGCATCAAGATGATCTCGATGCGCCGATTCAACGCCCGGCCGTCTTCGTCGTCATTGCTGGCGATGGGATCGTACTCTCCATAGCCGGCGGCGGCCAAGTTCCTTGGATTGACGTCGTTTTGCTGGAGAAATTCTACGACCTCGACGGCGCGGGCCGTGGACAGTTCCCAGTTGGAGCTAAATCGCGCCGAGCCGATGGGGACGTTGTCGGTGTGTCCGGCGACGAGAAAATTGCGATCCTCCAGGTCCTGCATCACCGTTGCCAGCTCCTGGAGCGCTTCCTGGCCGTCCTGCCGAATATTGGTGCTTCCCGAGGCGAAGAGGATCTCGTTGTCGAGGTTGATGACCATGCGCCCGTCGCGGATGGTCACCGACAATTGGCCGGCCTCGATCATTCCCGCCAATTGCTCGGCCACCTCTCGATATACCTGGAGTCGCTCTTCGGTCTGGCGGCGGGCCTCGCGCAGGTCATCGAGTTCCTGGCGGTTGGCCTCAAGGCTCTCCTCGAGTGAGCCCTTTCGATGTTCGTAGAGTTCGAGGTCGGCTCTGGCCTCGGCCAACTCCTCTTCAAGGGCATGGTTTTCCTCGCTCAATTCCTCGATGCGTTGATTGAGCGTTTCGATCTCGGCGCTCAACTCTTCTTCCATCTGGGCCTTGTCGCGCTCCGTATTGGAGAGCTCGATCTGGGTGGCCTCCAACTCGTCGAGGACTTCGTCGTGGATATCCTGGGAGACGCCGCAGGCGGTGAGCGCCAGGATGAGGAAGATGGAAGCAAGTGAAGAATAACGCATAAGAACCTCCGGTGGGGGACAACCTATTTCGCGGTGCAACGGGGGGTTGATGATTCTAGGATAAGGGGAGAGTTGGCGCGATGAAAGATAAGGGTTGTAGCGGAGCGCGTCGGCGGGAAGGGGGCTCAAATCAACCCGGCGCTCAAGAATGCAGTTGCGATGCCGAAGTAGATGAAGAGGCCTGCGGCGTCGGCCACAGACGTGATCAGCGGGCTGGAGGCGACGGCGGGGTCGATGTTGAGTTTGGTGAGCAAGAAGGGGAGGAGGGTGCCGATGAGGTTTGCCGCGATGACGATGGCCCCCATGGACAGGCCGACGACGAGAGCGAGGCCGATATCTCCCCGGTAAAAGCCGAGCAGGGCGCTCCCGAGGCCCATCACCGCGCCCAGTGACAGGCCGACGAAGACCTCTTTTGCGAGAGCGCGCCACCACTGGCGCAGTTCGATCTCTCCCGTAGCGAGGGCGCGGACCATGACCGTGGCGGATTGGGTGCCCGTGTTGCCGCCGCTGTCGATGAGCAGGGGGATGAAGAAGGCGAGGGCGATGATCTGCTCCAGGGTGGCCTCGTAGGCCTCGATGATGCCCGAGGAGACGAGGTTGACGACGATGAGGAGCATCAGCCAGCCGATGCGTTTTTGGAAGAGTCGAAAGACGCGGCTCTCCGTATAGGAGCGCTCCAGGGGGGCTAAGGCGGCGCCTTTTTGGAAGTCCTCGGTGGCCTCTTCCGTGGCGACGTCGAAGATGTCGTCGTGGGTGATGACGCCCACCAGGTGGCCCTGATCGTCGAGCACGGGCAGGGCGACGAGGTCGTAGCGCCCGAGCACGTCGGCGGCGACCTCTTGATCGTCGTCGACGTGGACGGTGGCCGGATCGGGGTGCATCAACTCCTCGAGGGTGGTCCCGGGATCGGCGGCCAGCAGTTCGCGAAGGGAGACCACACCGCGAAGGTGGTCCTCGTCGGTGACGACATAGATGGCATAAGGGGTCTCCACCTCCTTGGCTCTTCGGCGCACCACCTGAAGGGCGTCGTCGACGTCGACGTCACCGGCCAGGGCCAGAAGTTCGGTGGTCATCAGGGTGCCCGCCGACTCCGGCACGGAGCGAAGAAGTGGCCTCAGGGTGGCGCGCCGTGCGGGGTCGAGGGCGTCGACCAGGGTGCGTCGGCGCCGCCGGGAGAGTTGTTCCAGCAGGTCCACGGCGTCGTCGCTGGAGAGCTCTTCGAGGACCGTCGCCAGATCGGCGTCGCTGCGAAGGGCTCGGACCGCCTCGAACTGGGGTTCTGAAAGATAGGGAAAGAGATAGGCCAATAGGCGGGGGGACAGATTCTGAAGCAGTCTGGAGCGCTCGTCTTCGGAGAGGTCGTCAAAGGCGTCGACCAGATCTGCCGGGTGGTGGTCATGAAGGCTGGATTCAATCCGCGAATCCCCGTCGCCGGCGGCGACGAGGCGCAGAGCATCGATGATATCCAGGGCGGTTCGGCTCGGCATGGAGATCTCCCCCGGCGGTGCACGGTGTTCCATTGGGCAGGTGGCGATGTGGGCACAAAATTAATCCGGTTTCTTCAGATGACGAGGACGAGTTTGCGTTGACATTATTGAGCCACATCAAGAGAAGCGCCGAGGATGCCCATGCTGTATTGGATATTTTTGATCGCAGGATTCGCGCTGATCACCCTGGCGATGGTGGATATGATCTGGAGCACCATCTCCATCAACGGGGGAGGCCCCATTGCCAGCAAGATCTCCGTGGTGTGCTGGAAGATCTCGAGGGTGCTCTTTTCGCGCTTTCAATCCCATAAGATCTTGCAGTTGACGACGGTGGTCGTTCTCATTCTGACCTTTTTGGGCTGGGTGGTGCCGAAGTGGATCGGCTGGACGCTGATCTTTACGGCCGGCGAAGAGGTGGTGGTTCACCAGGTGACGGGGGAGCCTGCGGGGCTTCGGGATCGGGCCTATTTTTCGGGGATGGTATATCTGACGCTGGGGTCGGGAGACCTGGTGGCGACAAGCCCCGGATGGAGGTTGTGGACCATCGCGGCGTCGCTGTCCGGTCTGGTGACGATCACTCTGGCCATCTCCTATCTGGTGTCCGTCATCTCGGCGGCCATCGAGAAGAGACATCTGGCCTCTCTGATCTGGGTGGCCGGCAAGTCGCCCGAACAGGTGGTGCTCAACGGATGGGACGGGAAGTCTTTTGAGATCCTGGACGATCGGCTCTACGAGTTGGGACAGGTGTTGATGCTGCACTCGGAGCGCCATCTGGCCTATCCGGTATTGCAGTATTTCCACCCCGGCGATCCGCGGGCGGCTCTGCCGCCGGGGCTGGCGATCCTGGAGGATACGACGATTATTTTAAGCGAATGTGTCGACGAAGAAATACGGCCCTCGGAGACGACCCTTCGCCTTTTGCGCCAGGCCATCGATCTCTACGTCGATCGGGTTCAACTTCAGCATATCTCGGCGGTGGACGAGGCGCCGATGCCGCCGGAGTTGAGCGAGCTCGAAGAGGCGGGAATTCCCGTAAGCACACCGGAAGAGGTAAGAGAGAGCTTTAGGGGTCATTCGGAGCGGCGCAGATTGTTGTGGGGATTGGTCATCGCCGAGGGCTGGCACTGGCCGCGAATCCCCTATCGAGAGCGAAGTCGGTCCGATTAATGGGATAGACAAAAGAAGACGGCGAAGTATACTCGCCAGCTAATTGCTCGCAGATTTATCTGTCATGACTGTGAGGTGAAGTATGCCGGTTTTGCGTATGTTATTGGCATTATCGTTTGTTCTGATCCACCTTGGCTGTGCAGGCTCCACGCCGAGTGATATCCGATATCATGCGGAGTTGACGTCCATCCCCTCCGATGTGGAGGTCGTTGAGGCGGGTGGCGAGGAGGAATTCATCGGCCGCACACCGCTGGTGATCGACGGCGAACTGGAGATAGAGGGGCGGCGAAGTAAGGCGTCGTGGGTCGTGATGAGCCTCGGCGCCGCGATGACCACCGGGCTCGCCGTGCAGGCCGTTCGCTCCAACGAGGGGCGTAACCAGGTCATCGTACCCATAGGATGGGGAGTGGTCCCGGCGTTGGCGACCTGGCACTTCTCGCGGCAACTAGACTATCTGACGATCTCCGAGAGGTCGCCGAGCCTCCAGCACAACGTTGTGGTGGACCGGCGGCACCGAAAGCCATCGGATCAGGAATTTCTGGACGCCCTTGGGCCGATTCGATATCAGCTGTCGGCGCCGGGATATGAGACGACGTTGGTGCGTGCTCAGGTCGGGCAGTTGACCTCCGTAGAGCTGCCACGAAGCGACGGAGCCGTGGCTACTACCTCAGGAGGTGGCGAGTCGACGTCGGCGCTAATCTCCGATCTGATTCAGGGCGTCCCTCAGTCCAACGCGTATGCCCTGGTGGTGGGGATCGAGGATTATCGAAGCGTCATGCCCACGCCCGGTGCGCGGCGCGACGCCGAGGAGTTTGCGCAACTTCTGGAGGTGAGCTTCGGAGTTCCGGAGCAGAATATTCATTTATTGACCGACGAAAATGCAACGCGCACGGATATTCTGAGCAGGCTCCAATGGCTGCAGAACAACGTGCCGCCAAACGGACGGGTCTACTTCTTCTTCAGCGGTCACGGCTCGCCGGACGTGGAGAGCGGGGAGTCCAACCTGCTTCCCTACGAGGGACAGCCGGAGACGTTGGCGTTGAGTGGAATTCCCGTACATGCCGTCCTCGACCATCTGCAGAGCACAGAGGCCAGCGAGGTGCTCGCCTTCGTGGACGCCTGCTTTTCGGGCTCCGGCGATCGTTCGACCCTTCCCGAGGGAACGCGTCCGTTGGTACCGGTGCGAGACGTCGAGACGACGTCGCTTACGAAGGTAGCACTGTTTTCCTCGTCGTCGGCCACCGAAATTTCGGGCAATGCCGCCGACGAAGAGCGTGGACTTTTCACGCACTATCTGCTGGAAGCCGTGGGCAATGGCGCCGCCGATATCGACGGCAACGGTCAGATCAGCCTCGATGAGCTGGCTCAATACGTCACTCCCCGCGTCGCTCGCGATGCCCGGAGGATGGACCGCAATCAAAACCCCACGTTGCTCCTCTCCGACGATCTTGGCGATCCCTCGCAGGTCATCCTCCTGTGGGGACTATGACGCGAGGGCGCTGGGCGCGGGTTCGCGGGGCGCTGGACGCGGATTCGCGGGGCGCTGGACGCTGCACGCTGCACGCTGAGCGCGGGTTCGCGGAGGGCTGAACGCGGGACGTTGGACGCCGTACGCTGAAGAGGTCGCTGAAGGGACGCTGTGGCGCGGCAAAGGTATGCGGCGGTTTGTGCTGATAGCGACGAATGGTGCTCTTCGTCAATCCGGTGGGGTGGTGTTGCCGAGCGACGAATGGTGCTCTTCGTCAATCCGGTGGGGTGGTGTTGCCGTCGGAAGAGGCCGTCTTGTTCGATCAATGGTCCGTGACGGCCCGTCTGCGCTGACCATCGTCAGTTCGGTTCGAGCCCTGTTCGTCGCAGGCACTTTTCAGCGCTACAGCGTAGTACCGTGTGCTCTTTCGCGCGTCAGCGTTCAGCGATGCCGAGTTCAGCCCACAGCGATGCCGCGCTCAGCGCTCCGCCCACAGCGATGCCGCGCTCAGCGCTCCGCCCACAGCGATGCCGCGTGACGACGATGGTTCTCGACATTTGCGTGGGGCTCTTTACAATCGCGCCATCCTGGGATCGCCACCGTTACTCTGAGGAGCCTACGCCATGTCCTGGACGCCCTATGACGCCGAAGATTACGTGGACTTCAATTTTGTGGAGCGATTTTGCCGCTCCCTGGCCGACGCCTATCCGCAGTGGGTGGAGTTGGAGGTGGTGGGTCAATCCCACAGGGATCGTCCGTTGCTGGTGGTGACGCTGGGGGCCGAGGAGCGAGGACCCGACGGAAGTGTGCGCGGAGAGCGGCCGGCGCTGTGGCTCGACGCCGGGACCCATGCGAGCGAGTGGACCGGGGTCAGCGCCGTATTATACGCCATGTCAAAGTGGATGGAGCGCCTCATCGGGGGCGACGAGGCGCTGCAGAAGTGGTTTTCTACCCACGACGTGGTGGTGATGCCCTGTATTTCGCCAGACGGCGTGCAGGCCATGAGCGAGGGCTCGCCATATCTGCGCTCCAGCCTGAGTCCACCGAGGGGTCAGCAGGCTCGAAGTGGACTCGACGCCTGCGATATGGACGGCGACGGCACGGTGCGCATGATGCGCTGGAAGCACCCGGGGGGGACCTTCGTGGAAGACGAGGATTGGGCGCCATTTATGCGCCCGCGCACCCTCGATGACGATCCCTCGGATGCCTATTTTATGTGTGAGGAGGGAGAGTTCATCAACTGGGACGGTGTGCGCTGGACGAGCGCTCCCCGGGAGTACGGAATCGATCTGAACCGCAACTTTCCCGGTCACTGGCAGCCCTTTTCGATGTTCGGGATGCACGGCGGCCACTATCCTTTGAGCGAGCCGGAGTCGCGGGCCGTGGTGGACACCTTTTCGTCCCATCCCCATATCGGCTGCGCCCTGACCATGCACACCTATACGGGGTGTATCCTCACCCAGCCCTATCGCGACGATTCGCCACTTTCCAAAGGGGATATCCGCCTGATGGAGCGTCTGGCCAAGGATATGGCCGAGGGCACGGGCTACGATGTCTTTCGGGTATGTCCGGACTTTATGTACGAAAAGGGAAGCCCCATCCCCGGGGTATGGGCAGATACGATGGCCACCGTCTTCGGGGTTCCCGGGTATACGGTGGAGTTGTGGAACCCCATCGCCTACGCCGGAGTGGAGGTGGACAGCCCGCTGGAGTTCTTGATGCGCCCCGAGCCGAAGAAGCTGCAGAAATTCCTGCAGAAATTCGCTGAAGACGAGGCCAATTTTCAGCCCTGGCACAGCCTGGAACATCCCCAGCTTGGTGAGGTGGAGATCGGGGGCATCGAGTATTTGCGGACCATTCGCAATCCGCCGCCCCAGGAGTTGGCAGGAGAGTGCGAGCATTCCTACGTGATGGCCGAACGGGCCAGAAAGGCCCTGCCCGAGGTGTCGGCGAAGGTGGAGGTCACGGAGCTGTGGGACGGGGCCCATCGGATCCGATTGGTGCTGGAAAATCAGGGATTCTTGTCCACCAGCGGGCTGGAGAGGGGGGCCGACGTATCCGCCAGTCCCTCCGTGACGGCGCGGCTTGGGTTGGCCGAGGGACTGGAGGCAGAGGAGCCGAGGGAGCGAAAGTTGGATCACCTCGACGGGTGGGGAAATCTACGCATCGGCAGTGGTCGCAACCCGGTGTATGCCGGCTTGCCGAGCCGGGGGCATCGCCAATTCGTGGACTGGACGGTGCGCGGGGAAGGCAGGGTGGAGTTGTCGTGGTACGGAGGTCGCGGCGGCCGTGGAAGAGAGGTCGTAGATCTGGGGCCTGGTGAGTGATGTGGCGAGGGTAGGCCATCAGCTCTTCGGCTCGATGCGCTCCGGGGTCACTTCATGAAGCGTGCCCTCTCCGGTCTCAAAGGCGGTGGCGTTCTGAAGGGTGGTCTCGGCGATGCTGGTCAGGGCTTCGGAGGTGAAGAATCCCTGGTGGCCCGTGATGAGGACGTTGGGGAAGGTGAGAAGCCGTGCGAAGACGTCGTCCTGGATGATGCGTTCCGATAGGTCCTCGAAGAAGAGGTCCTCTTCCTCCTCGTAGACATCGAGGCCCAGGTGGCCGATTTTTTCCGATTTCAGCCCCTCGATGACGGCCCGGGTGTCGACGATGGCGCCGCGGCTGGTGTTGATGAGCATGGCGCCGGGGCGCATCTTGTCGATGGCCTCGGCGTCGATGAGGTGATGGGTCTGCGGTGTCAGAGGGCAGTGCAGACTGATGATGTGGGATTGTGCGAGAAGCTCGTCGAAGTCCACGTATTCCATGCCGAGGTCCCTGCATTCATCGTTGGGATAGGGGTCGAAGCCGAGAAGTCGGCAGTCGAATCCGGCCATGATCTGCGCGAAGACGGCGCCGATGGTGCCCGTGCCGACGATTCCCACCGTCTTGCGATACAGGTCGAAGCCGAGCAGACCTTCCAGGGAAAAATTTCGCTCTCGGACCCGGTTGTAGGCGCGGTGGGTCTGGCGATTCAAGCCCAGGATCAAAGCCAGGGTGTGTTCGGCCACGGCATGTGGAGAGTAGGCGGGGACCCGGGCCACGGTGATATCCAATTCGCTGGCGACGTGGAGATCGACGTGGTTGAATCCGGCGGAACGCAGGACGACGAGCTCGACGCCGCGGCTTGATAGATCGCCCAGCACCTGGGCGTCGACCTGGTCGTTGACGAAGGCGCAGACGGCGTCGAAGCCGTCGGCCAACGACGACGTCTCCGGCGTCAGGCGACTCTCCAGATATTGGATCTCGTGGCCGAAGTCGGCGTTGACGGCATCGAAGTACTCCCGATCGTAACTCTTGGTGCTGAACATGGCGATCTTCATCGGGGCTCCCGGGAGGCAATGAGAAAGAGTTTTCTGCGGCGGTGTTGAAGATAGTGATGGTCACGAAACGATCAACCACGCAAGGGCTCCGCCGAGGAGGAGATAGATGGCGCAGGCGCCGAGGGTCCGTTGCAGGACCTCTCCTTCGCGGCCGGCGATTCCCACGGTGGCGCAGCCGGCGATGATATTGTGGGGGCAGACGATATTGCC
>SLPW01000623.1 GCA_007131755.1 Myxococcales bacterium
CAGATCGGTGGGAGAGGTGATGGCGGCGGTGCGCACGACCTGTCGAGCGACACGACAGCCCCGGTGGAGGTTGTCGCGCTCCTCGTCGGAGAGGTCGATCTCGTCGGCGGCCTCCCGGAGAAGGTGGAGGGCGTCGAGGACCCGGGCTCCCGTGGCGAAGAGGTAGGGGACGGTGTCGCGAAACTCCTCGAAGGTGCGGCGCTGGAAGTAGGGATATCCAGCGCTGGTAGTGCCCGTAGGACGCGTCACCAGGGGGAGGAGGCGTCGACACATGGCGTCGGCGCCGATGGCGGGGTGAGATAGGAGTTTTTCCGTCGATTCGCTCATGGCGGCGGCATTGTCACCGGGTTGAGGAGAAATGGCAATAGGGGGAAGTAGCTTGCACGACGCCCCCATCGACCTCGCTTCGCTCGGCCACTTCCCCGCCAACGGGGAAGTGGTGATCGAGATCAGCGTTGGCCTTGCATAAATTCGCGAAATTTGGTCGTTAGGTGACCTGTAAGTCATGTCCGGGAGATGGTGGCCGCAGAAGAGGAGTAGAAGAGGATGGAAGATTATCGCGAGAAGAGTTTCTGGCTCAGTCAGATGGATCTGGAATGGGAGGCGGAGTTGGAGGGAACGGTCAACTGCGACGTGGCCATCATCGGCGGGGGGTATACAGGGATCTCGACGGCTCATTTTCTAAAGAAGATGGACCCGTCGATGGACGTGGTGGTCCTGGAGAGGGATCTGGTGGGATACGGGGCCAGCGGACGAAATGCGGGCTTTTCCATGAAATTATTCGGCTTCTCCATGGCGATGACGAAGATGCGCTTCGGCGCCGACAACGCCATGCAGGCTCATCATTATATGACGGAGGCGGTGCATCTGGTGCAGGAGATGGTCGACGAATACGACATCGATTGCGACTACGAGCATACCGGCTTTTTCCGGCTGGCCACGTCCGAGGCCTACGAGCGGCGGATCAAGAAGGAGATCGAATTTGCCCGGTCCATGGGGGTCGACGATATCGAGTGGAAATCGGCCGATGAGGTGGCCGAAGAGGTGCGGTCGCCCAATTTTCGAGGGGGCGCGTGGGAGCCGGATTCGGCGATCCTCAATCCGGCCAAGCTCATCCGGGGGATGAAGGAGGTCGTCGAAGAGCAGGGGGTGACGATCTACGAGGGCACGCCCGTGGAGGAGATCGACAAGGGAGACAGAGTGCGGCTGACGACGCCGAAGGGAGAGGTGTTGGCCGATCGTGTCGTGCTGGCGACCAATGCCTATACCCATTTGATGCCCGTGTTGAGGACGAAACAGGCCCCGGCCTTCACCCACATCATTCTCACCGAACCCCTTGGCGAGGAGCACTTCGAAAAGATCGGATGGAAGAGGCGTCAGGGCCTCGAAGACGCCCGAAATATGATCCATTATTTCCGGCTCACCGCTGACAACCGACTGCTTCTGGGGGGAAGCGACGTGAAGATTCCCTTCGGCAACAATATGGATCTGGACCGAGACGGGGAGGTCTTCGAACGCCTCGAAGAGGATCTCCAGTTCTTATTTCCCCAACTGGCGGATCTGAAAGTCGAACACCGCTGGGGGGGGCCGGTATCGGTAACGTTGGATATGGCGCCGGCGCTGGGCGAAGTAGAGGGAGGCCGCCTGCTATATAGTGTGGGTTGTACGGGCCACGGGGTCTCGTTGACCCATCTCAACGGCAAGACCCTTGCGGAGTTGGTCCTGGAAAAGGAGACGGAGCGCACGGAGATGTTCTTCGTCAACCGCTGGGTTCCGCCCTGGCCGCCGGAGCCGCTTCGCTTCGCCGCCACTCAGGCCGTGCGCGGGGCGCTTCGGTTTCAGGACCGGCTGACCGATGCGTGAGTGAGAGGGCAAAGCTGCCTACAAAGGGGGTCGGGATTCTGGCACCATGACAAATATGACAGAAGGGTCCCCATGGTTTTGTCAGAGGTGATGGATGGATCTCGTCGAGCGGTTGCTGGAGGACGATAGGCGCGTCGGGGGGCACTGGCGCGTCGAAGTCGGGGGTACGTTGCAGGTGGTCCGGGCGCTGCGTTGGGAGCGAGGCGATGAGGCGTCGTGGATGGATCGGCTCTTCGGGGTGCAGATTCTAAACGTATCGGGGTTGGAGAGTTGGCGTGAGTTTCACCCCCTGGACGTCGACGCCAGAAAGGACCTCCGATTGGCACCGGGCCAGTGGGTATTGGCGATGCGGCCCTATGTCGAGGGTCAGTCGCTGAGTGAGTGGATGAGCGGGGGGCGGGGGTTGAAGCTTACGTGGCTGGGGAAGATGTCCTCCACCCTGCGGGGACTCCATGCCCAGGGGGCGTTTCACGGAGCGCTGCATCCGCAGAACGTAATCATCGACGGGGAGGGAAATGTACGTCTCGTCGATCCCGCTGAGACGGGGCTGGGGCTGACCTCTGTCGAGAGCTGGGAGTCGAGGCAAGGCGTCGAGTTCCTGGCCCCGGAGGTGAGAGAGAGAAAAGGAGGTGGGGAGAAGGCCGATATCTTCGCTCTGGCAGCGTTGTGTTGTTGGATGGCCAAGGGGGTGGCGAGTCGCGATTCATTGGAAAGCGAATCGGAGCCGATGAGCTATGGGCAGCAAGACGTCCCGGAGTCGCTCCCTGCGCCCCTCTTCGAAGTGGTGCGAAGGGCGTTGGGAAAGCACGCCGACCTTCGTCCGTCAGCCCAGCAATTCGAGGACGCCCTTCGTCGATGTGGGGTCGTCGTCAAGCCGAGCTTCGTAGCTCTGCCTCCAAGCCTATACCGTTCTCTGGAGCGGGATATGCTGGAGTCGCTCCAGGAGGAAGGTCCGGTCTTATTGCTCGAGGGAAGGGAACAGACGGGGCGAAGCTTCGCCTTAGAGCGCCTTTTTCAAAGGCTGCAATTGGCGGGTCGGCGAGTCGTGCTGTGCCGAGGTGATGAGGTCTACGGGCCGGGGGAAGGGGCGGTGACGAGGGCGGAAGTCGACGGGGATCCCTGGAGTCCGTTGCATACCTTGATGACGGCGTTGACGGGAGAAGAGTTCGTCGGTGATGCGGGCTTTGCCGGCGATTATCGGCATGTGTTGCAGCGATGGACGGCAGAACTTCGAGATGCCCTCTCCGGCCGAGAGACCTATATATTGTGGGACGACCTGGACGGAACGAGGCCCGACGTACGCGCCGTCTGGGCTCATTTTCTCAGGCGGCACCTCGAAATCGAAGACGCGTCAGCCACCGATTTTTATTTCGTCGCCACCACCAGTCCCGACGATGGATGGGAGACGAAGGCGCAGCGCATGACTGTGGTGGGACCATCCAAGCGTAGCTGGGACGGATGGAGATCGCGCACAAAATGGGCGGAGGTGCGGCAATTGCCCGACGAAAATTGGAGGCAGATCGCGTCGCGGTGGGCGTCGAGACCGGTCGCTCTTTTCGGCGCCGTCAACAAGGCGCTGAGAGTGGAGGAGGTCCCGTCGTGGGCGAAGAAAAAGCCCCGGCGCGTTGGTATGCCCGAGGTATCGGTCATCTTCGCCGGTGATTGGCGCCGTCATCTCAGGGATCTATTGCAGCGAGGAGCCTATGTGGAAGCTCTGGAGAGCTGCGAGAAGTTGGCGCAGGTGTTGCAGCGTTCCGGGCGAAAGGAGCAGTTGGCCATCCTCGGGATCTGGCGCGAGGTGCTGGGGGTCGCGGGGCGGACTCCCGGCAGAGTAAAAGCGCTGGAGATGGCCCTGCAGTCCGTGGAAGAAGAAGAGATGTCTGGCCCGGCGGCCCTGATTCGGGCTCAGTTGTACGGAGAGTGCGGTCGGGGTGAGGAGGCCCTCGAGTTGCTGCAAAACCTGGAGGGTCTCCATGGCGAGCGACAGGTGGAGGCCCAGCTATGGCGTGCCGATCTGCATCTTCGACGGGGAGAGGTAGAAGAGGCCAAAGCGGCGGTCTTTCGGGGCATGGAGGCCGCGAAGGGGGAGACGGAAGAAGGCCCCGCTTATGTGCGAAGGCTGGAGGTATTGGCCTGCGGGATTCGCGGCTGCGAGGGGGATCTGGACGCCCTTGATTCGCTGAGGCGGCGCGCGGCGAACTTCGGCACCACAGCAAAGGACATAGAGTGGAAGGCGCGCTGCCACGTTCTCTGTGCACGAGGTTGGGAGCTGCAGGGAAGGTGGGAGGCGGCGATCGACGCTTATCTTCGAGCCATTGAGGGATTGCGAGAGGCCGGTTTTTCGTCGGGGCTTCCGAAGCTGTATCTGGAGGCGGGAATTTTGTATCGGCGCCTGGGTCGCCTGGGGTTGGCTCGGGAGTATTGCGCCCAGGGGCGGCGAATGGTCGACGAGGCCACCTGGCCGTCGACGCGGGGAAGGTTGGTGGCGGAGGAGGCGAAGCTGGCGCTGACTGTGGGACGAGTCGACGAGGCGACAGAGTTGGTGGCGACGGTGGGCCGGGAGGTGGAGGGCAAGGGGGCGGATTCGATGAGGGCGGCCTATCTGGAGGCCGCCGCCGAGTTGGCCAGGCGCCGGGGAGATTTCGAAGAGGCAATGGAGTTGTGCGAAGCCGTAATGGCCATGGATACGGCGTTGCCACGGCAGCGGGCGCAGGCATGTCTGAAGGCGTCGGAGGTGGCGTTGGATGCCTCCGATACGGAGCGGGCCCGCTCCTGGTTGGA
The DNA here is from genome assembly GCA_007131755.1 of Myxococcales bacterium. Lineage (GTDB taxonomy): Bacteria > Myxococcota_A > Bradymonadia > Bradymonadales > Bradymonadaceae > SLJM01. Next base: position 4,645 of record SLPW01000623.1, read on the forward strand.
ACAAGCCAGGAGTCATATCGAGGACAAGGAGCTGAAGGACCTCGAATATCACGGCAACCTGCTGCAGTCTCGGTTGTGGTGGGAAGAGGGCGATCTATTGGAGCGCATGACAGGCACCGATCGCTTTCGGCGCTATCTGGTGGAGGCTGCCGAGGCTGGCGAACATATGTTGGTCCTGGAGCAGGTTGGCCATCTGTGGGAACGGATCGCCGGCACAGATCAACCGGCACTGCAGGAGGAGCTGGCCCATCATTTTCACGTGGCGAGGCAATTGGTCTGTCGGGGATTGGGAGCGGAAGACCGGCGTCGCCTGAAGGAGCGGCTTGTCGACATTCCAGCGCCGCAGTCCGAGGCCGACAAAGCGGCAGAGTCCGACGGGTCGGTGGGACTGGTCGACGAGTTGCGCCGTGATATCGCCGGGCTCACCGAGGTCAAGGAGGCGTTGGAGAAGCGGCTGGCCGAGCGCGACCGGGCGGTGGCGGTCTTGCAGAGGAGGCTATCCGAATTGGAGGAGGAGTTGGAGCAATTGCGCTCGGTCGACAGCTCCGGGCGCGGCAGGCCGCCGAAGGCGACGCGCGACGAGGTGCTGAAAGCGCTCACGGTTTGCGACGGAGACTTCGACGCCGCCGCAGAATCTCTCGGGGTCAGTAAGCGAACCCTTTATCGCTACGTCAATCGATACGATATCGAGATCGCCGAGGTGAAAAGCTGATCGCAGCCCCGCCGGTTCACTCGGCCAGATCGGCGACGAAGGGACCGAAGGGGATGACCGAGGCCATGACGGCGCCGGCGGTCTTTTCGATGGGCCATTGGTGGGTGCGGGCGGCGAGGAAAACCCAGCCAACGAAGATCATAAATAGAATTCCGTGAGCCATGCCCACGAATTGCACGGCGGCGTCGATATCGCCCAGGTATCGAAGGGGCATGGCGACGAATAATAGGATCAGAAGCGAGGCGGCCTCGATCCAGCCAAAATGGCGCAGTGATAGGGGAGGGCGAAGGCTCATGGAGGGGCTCAGAATGGTTTGAATGTGGCGAGAGCAATGGAAGCGAAGAAGGTGACGAAGACGGCGACGATGATCGCCGGGCTTCGCCGTTCTTCTTCGACGACGCTCCAGTGGACGAGGTTCATGGAGGCAACGAGAAATAAGAAGGCCAGCACATGCCAGGGGTCGAAGAGCTCGTGGTCCAGATGCTCCGTGGCGATATGGCCTCCGCCCCAGGCCATGATGAATCCCGGGGCGCAGGCAAAGTAGGCCGCTCGTTGGCGAATCTTGAGATCCGATGCCACGCAGGTGGCGACGGCCCCGGCGAAGAAGATGAGGAGCCCCAGATATTGGACGTATTGAACGAGGGGAAAGAGATCGAAGGGCATGTGCGTCGTTGCTCCGAAGAAGGCACCACCAGGTTGGCGCAGGGAGAATGTCCGGAGCAGGTGGGGCAGTCAAGACCGGAGGGCAGGGATCAATCGGCGGAGTAGATCAATCCCGGGGCGACGACGTCGCCGTCGTCAAACCACCAGATATTGTCGGCGATGGGGACCGTGGAGGTGCCGAAGACCGCCTGTGGATCGGGGAAGACATTCTCCCAGCTCTGTCCGCGGTCTTCGCTCTTGATGACGAATCCACCGGCAGAGGTGGGAATCCTCTCACCGACGGCGATGACGGAGTCACCCTGGACGGCGAGGGCGTTGATGGAGCCCTCGAAGTCCATATCGGGGTCGGAGTCCCATAGCCAGATCCGCTCCCAATTTTCCTCTTCGTAGGGATCGCCGTCGGCGACGTAGATCAACGGGTAGCGCTGGCTCTGATCTCGCCCCACGGCGATCATGGAGTGGTCATCCCAGATATGGAAGTCGCGCAATTCGCCGGCGTGGCTCTCTTCCTGCAGGTCGACGCGGAAGAGCTCGAAGGTGGCGTCGGGATGTTCGGAGGGGAGAAAGACGGCGGCCGACGCGGTCAGGCTGCCGCCGATGGCGTAGAATTGATCGCCTCGGGCGTAGACGAAGTCGGCGACGCTCGTGCGGGGTTCCTCCTCCCCGTCGTAGAGGTATTCGTCGCTCAGTCCGCGATATTCGGTGAACTCCGATTGTCCCTCGGCCCGGTAGGCCACGGAGCTGCTGGTGAGGTCGGTCAAGAGGATCTCACCGCTGTCGGTGATGGCGATGGAGCGGCCCTGCGCGACGTTGGTGAAGGCGTTGCTCCCCGGAGAGTGGATGACGTCGTGTTGAAATAAGGGGGGATCGCCGAATTCCCAGGCGCTCCATCCGTTGATGCTGTCCACGCCTGCACCGTAGAGGACGTCGTCTGGTCCGAGGCGAACGTCGTTGACGCGCACCGTGTTAAACCAATCGAGCTCCTCCCAGGTAGCGCCGCCGTCGGTGGTGTGCCACAGGACTTGGCCTTCGGCGTCTTCACCGCAGCCGGCGAAGCCCTCGTCGCGGCTGGTAAAATACCAGGCGTTGTGTCGCTGACAGGGGGCCGGACCGGACGTCCAGCCTTCTTGAAGAGGCGGCTCGTCAGCATCAGGTACGCCGTCCGTGTCATCCGTGGAGTCCGAGGCGTCGTCGGTGACGCCCACATCGTCACCTCCGTTGTGCTCGTCATCGTTGCAGGCCGATGCCAGACATAATGCGACGACCAGTAGCGTGGCCAGAGGCGTGGCGCGTTCGTAAAAACCGAGCATCTGATACGTCCAGGAAAGGGGTGGAGATCGGGACGTGGTCCGAAGGAGTCAAAGATGTGGAGCGAGCGTCGGCAGAAACTTCGACGGAGAATAGCGCCGAAAATTCAACGCTTCAATTCGATGGACAGAGGTCCCAGATCGACGCGGAACCCCTGGCGTCGGGCCTCTTCGAGGGCCTCCGTCATAGACTCCAGATCTCGCTCGAGTTCGTGCAACCGGGAGGTGAGGGCCTGATTTTGCTCCTGCGCCTGTTCCCTGCGTCCGCGCTCCAGGTGGTATCGTCCGCGGATGCCGCTCAACGTCTCGAGGCGTTCCACCAGGTGTTGGTATTGCTCCTCCAATTCGAGACGGCGTCCGCGCTCTTCAGCCAATTCCGATTGGACTTCGCCGATGCGGTGCTGGGTCTCGTGTTGAAGGTCTGCCAGGCGGTCGCATTCCTCTTCGAGTCCACGGGCGTACTCAACAGCGCGGCGGATATCTTCTTTCGAGGATCTGAGTTCGGTTTCCAGCCGCGCCAGTGATTCCCGCGCGTCCGTCCACTTATGGAGGTGGAGAGCGACGATGCGGGTCGTCTCTTCGGGTTCGTCGGAAGAAGACTCCAGGTCCGACGGGGGAGGTTCGTAGTCCTCGCCGCCCAGAGAGAGGATGTTGCGCGGAGGTTTGTCGTCTTGTTCGTCGACCATGGATGGGGCTCCCTTTTCTGGTTGAGGATAGACTATCACCGACGGAGGCGGTCGTGAACCCGTGGGGGCGACACATATTTTGGGCGCTAGCGCAGACAGGCGTAGGGGTCGGCGGCAGTGAGGATTCGGGCTCGGTTCGGTTGGGCGCAGGGCTCGTCGATATCCATGGGTTCAAATCCGTCATCGCCAAGTAGAAAGACGTCGAGGCGCCAGGAGTATTCGATGTCGAAGTTGTCCGCCGAGCATTCGTCCCCTTGTGCAGATATGGGTGTGCCGTGACGCAATTTGAGCAGCACACCCAGTGAGTGGGGGATGCCGTCGATGAAAGGGCCGGTCAGGACGTGCTGGACGCGGTGTACACGGGTTCCCTCATATTCGCATCTGGAGTCGCCGTCCCCGTCCCCGATCTGGGCCAGGGTAGAGCTGTGCCATCGCTCGCCATGATAAGCGAAGCCGGAGACGGTTGTGCCCGTACGGCAGAGCAGGATCGGCCTGTGACCGAGCATCACAACCCGACAGGGAGTGGTCCGCGTGCCTTGCTCGTAGCGCAAGAGTTCCCAGCGATTCTCGCCGGGGTCGACCTGACGAAGAAAGGCGGTGGCGTGGCGCTGTTCGACGTCGTCGGCGCAGCCGTTCAGGGCCACCACGGCTTCCTGCTTGGATCCGCCCGAAAAATGACCGCGGTAGACACGGCGAAGATTCAGCATTCCCCGATCGCGTGGAGCTTCGTCGGGACAGAAGCGACACGCGGCGCGGTCGTCGTCGACGATGAGCCCGTCGGGACAGATGGCGGACATAAAGGGCTCGACGGGGTCACCGGGTCCCATCACATGGACGCCGGCGTCGTGGGCGGCATCATAGGCCTCCGGTGTTGTGGCTGTGGCGGGACGTTCAAACGAAAGTAGAAAGACGGCGCCGCTGACAGAGATGGCGAGCAAGATTGCCAGGCATCGACTCACTGTGGGGCCCCCAGGAGTAGAAAAAAGGTGGTGTTGTCAGGCACAAAGTAGGGTAAACACGCCGCCAGTCGTGTCGATAACAGGTGAGCTCGGTCTCGGGGGCGGTCTCGAACTCGGGGTCGGTCTCGATGTCGGTCTCGAGTTCGGGGGGCGGTCTCGAACTCGGGGTCGGCCTCGATCTCGGGGTCGGTCTCGATCTCGAACTCGGGGTCGATCTCGAGCTCGGGGTCGGTCTCGAACTCGGGGTC
>SLPW01000341.1 GCA_007131755.1 Myxococcales bacterium
CGCGTCGAGGCAGGTCCCGGAGATACACACCTGGTCTTCGGAGCAATCGGAGTCGCCTTCACAGTCGAGACTCAACCGGAAAACCGGTTCGTCTTCGCCGCAGCCGACGAAGACCATCGAATAGATTCCGACGGCCAAAAAGAACGCTAACCTACGGCCCCATCGTCGATTGATAGTTGCTCCCATTGGTATCTCGTCCATCTTCTCTCCATCATCACGGTCCGGATCACGGTCACGGACGCCTATTCGAATCGAACCAACAGGGCTTCATCATCGCCAGGCGAGCCGCGTAGGGTTCCGAAAAAATAATATCCGCCGTGGGTCCAAATGATCTCATTGATGACGAAATCTTCCTCGCTTCCAAAGCCCTGTTGAGAACGGCTACCGACACCAAATTCCATATCAGGTTGGCCATCGGGAGTGACCACCATCATCAGTGCGACATCGCGAGCATACCAGTATTGCGATCCATAGGATTCGTTCGTCCGCCCACCCAACAAATAGCGGCCGTCCGGCAAGGGAGTGACATTCAAGAGACGATCTGGGCCGTCGGGAGTGTTGAATTTACTGATTCCGCCGTTTCCAAACGAAGGATCCAGCGTGCCGTCGTGGAGGTATCTGACCATCATGGGATGGCTGGTCCAGGATGGGTAATGGCCGACTCCCAGGATACGACCACTGGACTCGATATGGATGGCCGTCAGATGGTCGCCACTGTCGTTGTCGGGCCCCACGGCGTGGACGGTCATTCCTTGATCGCCAAATGATGTATCCAGACTTCCGTCGGACTGGAGGCGCATCAATAGGACCTCATTTTGGTAGCTCGAAAATGCCGCCATCAGATATTTGCCGTCCTGTTGTTGTTTGAGGTCGTAGATATTTAGATTGTCCGTAGAAGTGCCCGGGACGCCGCCGAAATGGTCGGCGAGCGGCATCAACACCACACCTTCGTCGCCAAATGACGTATCCAGCGCACCATCACCGCCATGGAAGCGAATAAGATAGAGTTTGTTGCCCTCTATGGGGTCTTGGAGGACTCCTGTGACGACGATCCCCCCAGCATCGTCTACGAGCGCTTCTTGCACCGAGAGAGCGCGGTCCCAATTGATGGGGTCCGTATATTTTAGGACTTTGCCGTCATCGCCGAAGTCGTCGTCAAACTCGCCATCGGCATCGCCGAGCTTTGCAACCAGGAGTCCGTTGTTGGTTTGAAATCCCCCCGTCGGGTCGGGATAACCAACTCTGGCAGCCACAAATAAGCTGTCATCGGCCGATCCTATATACGCTACACTGAGTTCTTCCGCCCCAAGGTTATGCATGGCCACCCCGGAGCTACCAAAGCTCGAGTCCGGAGCTCCTTGTTCGTCGTAACGCATCAAGAAAAACCGGGTCTCATCAAAGCCTACTTCGTACTGACCGGCCGTGATCAGATCACCCGAGGAATGAAGTGTCATCGCCGCCCCCTCGGTGGAGTTAAACTCGACGGACACTGTGGCCGTACCGTTGAACCCGAAATTTTGGTCATGGGCTCCCAGGAAACCGCCCGGGAGATCCTGGACCGTCGGAGCGTCGTCGGGCGGTTGGCTCGATGGCCCGACGGCATTGTGAGCGACGACCCAAAAGTCGTAGTCGTCGTCGATGTCGAGCTCATCGATTACGAGGTCGCAGTCGTCGGTCGGGGCACAGGTGACAAACTGACTGGCCGGTTGTCCGTCGTCGTTGTTTTTTCGCCAGAACACCTCGTAATTGTCCTCTCCCGCCACTGCCGGAAGCGAGGATGCCTTCCAGTGAGCCTGGCGCTGTGTTTCGTTGGTTCTTCGAACGTAGACGTTATTCGGCGCCGCCGGAGGGCATCCGACGGCGTTGCTCCACTGTCCGGTCCACTCCATTCCAGGAACGCGGACGATGGGTCGAGTCGCATAGTAGAGGGGGCCGTCGAGGCCGGGGGTGTAATGGAGGCTGGTTTGGTTTTGAGCCTCGATATCGCCAAGGACCTGCGAGGGTACGGCGCCTGCGGGATCGACGTCGTCTCCCAGAAGTTCAAAGTGAGTAGCGTCTGCGGCGTCGTCGTCGTTCTCCCAACTCAACACCACGCGCCCACCGACGACCCTGCACTCCAACTCCTCGGGAGTATGGAGCGTACCCGGCGTAGCCACGGCGGGACCGGCGATGTCCGACTCCTGATCGCCGCTTCGAGCTCGTACCCAATAGAAGTAGCTCTGGCCAACCACTAGATCGTAGTCGTCGTCGAGCCACCCCGACTCGGCAACGGTGTCCAAGGCGCTGTCGCCGCAGAACGTCGACGACTGGCATCGATAAATATCATATTCTACCGCCGGGACTACCTCCTCCCACCGTAGATAAATCTCCCCATCGCCGCCGACGGCATCGAGCGCCGCGGGGGAAGCAATCTGACAGGCGCCCTGCTCACATGCCATATCGACAGGGCAAGAATGACCGCATATGCCGCAATGCTCGTCGTCGTCCATCAGGTCGGTCTCGCAACCATCGGCGACGTCGTCGTTGCAATTGCCCCAACCCGGTTCGCACTGAAAGAAGCACTCCTGATCGACGCAAGCCACGTCCGCCTGATGAGCCAGGCCACAAGACTGGTCGCAGTCGCCGCAGTGAGAGACATCGTAGTTGAGGTCTACACATGCTCCGTCACAAGAGGTGACTCCCGTAGAACAAGTCGCCGAGCACTCACCATCGGAGCAGACCTGTCCGGGTTCACATTGAACGCCGCATCCACCGCAGTGACTCGGGTTCGAGGTCGTATTCACACATTGGCCCTGACACGGGCTCATCGGTTCCGGGCAGGTCAGTAAACATTGACCGTCGTTGCAGATCTGACCGGAGGAACACTTCTCGTCGCAGCCGCCGCAGTGGTTGCGGTCGGATTCAATATCTCGACAGGTGCCGCCACATTGTGTCAGATCTTCTGAGCAGGAGTCCTCACAGCTTCCATGACTGCAGACTTTGCCGGCCTCGCAGGCCTGCTCGCAGGCGCCGCAGTGTTCGAGAGACACATCGAGGTCCTCACACCTTCCGGAACAACTGACCTGGCCCTCAGGACAGACCGGCTGGCAGACTCCCTTGATGCATTGCTCCGTATATTCGCACTGATTTCCACACTCTCCACAGTGGTCGCCGTCTACTTCGAGTTCGACACATTCGTCCTGGCAATGGGTTTGGTCCTGGCCGCACTGCTCCGCTTCCGGCTCTCCGCATCCAGCAATTCCCATCGCGCCAAACCACAGCAAGATTACCAAAGAGATGAAATGTTCCGTGGATATCTTCATGATGTCATTCCAAGAAAACAAATTGTCATACCCGCTGTGCGATGGGCTGTGTGCCACAGTTGCGAGCGTTTATTTGAAACGTGCTAACAAGAAGAGTTGACTCGCCGTGTTGCGACCAAACGCAATGATTCGACCGTCCGGCTGGACGCCGACACCGCCAAAGCTCAATGAAGTTCCACTTTGTTCGAGGTAGATCCGCCCATCGTTGCCGAAATTATCGTCGATCGTGAGATCATCGTGGTAACGAACCACCACTCCCGCCGTAGAAAAACTATTCGGTGGCGAGGCTCCGCCGACGAAGAGGACGTGCCCGTCGACGCCGCGGTGCATTACGGGCGTAAAATCGGCATCCTCAAGAAGCTCGCCGGTGATGACACCGTCGACTCCAAAGCCGGAATCGCGCTGGCCCTGCGAATCATAGCGAGCCGCAAAGGGACGCAGCAGATCGTCACTCGCATCCCGGGAGTAGCCGTAAATGAGGAGTTTGCCGTCGTCTTGAATCACCAATTCGTGGGCATGTTCCTTTTCACTGGTCAACCCCTCTTGGATGATTCCGGCGTCTCCAAAGTCGGTATCCAGGGTCCCGTGGGTATCAAAGCGAAGTAATACCACTTCACCACCGGGCGAGGAGGCGGATCGGTCGTGACCGAAGACAATGATTTTGCCGTCGTCCTGGACTTTGAGATCGGCGATCTCGACGCGCTTGCCGACAAATTCATATTCGGCGATACCATTGTCGCCAAACAAAAAGCTCTGGTCTCCCGTAGCGCTGTATTTGATGAGCGCCACCGTGGTGTCACCACTTTCAGAGTAATCGGCTGCAAAATACAGCGCTCCATCGCTGTCGACGGCTATGCTCCGACCGAAGTCGAAACCGCTGGACAGCGATTCTTCGATGAGGCCGTTGTTTCCCACCGAGTCATCGGGCTCTCCGTGGTCGTCGAGGACGTAAGCGATGGCATCTAAACCGGAGCGTCCGACAAACCAGAAGCGACCCTGGTCGTCTTTGTGGATGCGTTCGAGCAAGAGATCGGGGCTTGTCGACGACAGGTAATATCCGTCGTCGCCGAAGGTCTCGTCCAACGACCCATCCGGCAAGCGCCGCGAAAGATAGGTATGGACGGGACTCGAGCCAGGACCGATGGCGCGCAGCCCCATGATCTGCGAGCCATCACTGTCGACATACATCTCTTCCATTAGGCCGAAGCCGGTCAGCGGCGGTTCAAAGCCAATCCACCCGGAGATACCGAACATCAGGTCGAGCACGCCCGTTATCGGCGCCGTAGAGGCGACAATTGAAAATCCGGCGTCAGGAGGCTGCGGTGAAGTTCCCGCGTCGTTTTTGGCGCTGACCCAAAACTCGTAGTCCTCGTCATCGGCGAGCCCACTGATGCTGGCATAACAGAGCTCGCCGGGTGTGCAGGTAATATCAGTGGTCTCAAGTGGGCCATCGTCGTCATGGACACGCCAGTGAACCCTATAATTTGGGTCGCCCACGACGCCGGGCCAGGCGTCGGCCATCCAGTAGACACCGACATTGGCACCCTCCGGTACGACCTGAACCCCCGTCGGAGCGGCGGGCTCGCATCCCACCGTCTGCGACAGGTTCCCCTCCCATTGATGCTCTTGGGCCATACGAAGACCTCCCACAGCGTAATAGACCTCGCCATCGAGACCCGGTTGATACCGGGCCGAAAGCGAAGTCGAGTCGACGACGTCGATCTTGTCGTCCGGCGCCGACAGCGAGGGTTCGTCGACCGAGCCCAGCACCTGAAACGCATCGGGCGCCGCCCCGTCGTCGCTGACCTCCCAGTGGAGGACCACTTCATCGCCGACAAGACGACACTCCAGGTCTTGAACGGCCGCGGTCTGCTCGACGGCGACCTCCACCGGTCCTACCCGCGTGGATTCCCCGGCCGGTCCTCGAGCAGATACCCAGTAGTAGTAGGTGTCGCCGTTGGCGAGCCCCGTTTGATCGAGCCAATTCAATTCGCTGACCGTAGCGACTTCATGATCGCAAAACGAAGAAGAAGAGCATCGGTACACCGAGTAACTCGTGGCCCCGACACTATATCCCCACCACAACAACGCTTCTTGGTCGCCCCCGAGGCCCTGAACCTGTCCCGGTGACGCCACTTCGCATTGGCCGTTGATGCATGCTTTTCCTGCGGTGCAATCATTGCCGCAGCCCCCACAATCGCTGGTGCTGGTCATCAAATCCGTGTCGCAGCCGTCATCAACGTCGCCGCTGCAATTGGCCCAACCTACCTGACAGACAAAGCTGCACTTCTCGTTGTGGCAACGGGCCTGAGCATTGATCCCGGCGCCGCAACTATTATTGCAGCCCCCGCAATGGTGGGGATGTTCCTCAAGGCTCACACAAGCACCGTCGCATGCCTCGAGTCCAGCTCCACAGCTCGGACTGCACTTGCCCATCGAGCAAACCTCTCCGGAATCACAGTCCTGGTCACAACTTCCGCAGTGGGCGGGGTCACTCTCCATATCCACACAAGTGTCGCCACACTCACTCAACCCATTAGCGCAGGAGAATTCACAGCTCCCCTGTACACAGATTTCGCCGGGGTCGCAGACCTCGCCACAGTCTCCACAGTTGCGCTGGTCGGTCTGAAGATCGCGGCACTCGCCGTGGCAATTGCTCAACCCCGGACCACAGTTCGCGGCGCACTCTCCGGCGCTGCAAACTAAGCCCGAGTCACATTGGAGTTCACAGCTCCCACAGTGCTCGCGAGAGGTCTCCAAGTCCACACATACATCACCACATAAGATTTGGCCTTCCGGGCAAAAGGCCACACACCGTGCGTCGTTACAAACCTCATGCTCTCCGCAGCTGTGGCCACAGACACCACAGTTGTCACGCTCTCGATCGAGATCAGCACAGCCGTCGCTGCACTCGCTCAATCCAACAGCACAGATCAATTCGATTTCTTCGTCACTACAACCCACAAGAGACAGCGATAAGACAGCGATGGCGAAAATGACCACTCGCCACCAGGAACTATGAATTCGTTGGATCTGTTCACGTAGAGGAGTGTCTTGCAAAGCAACCCCCAAGAAAAATTCAAAAATATGGAGAAAGTCTTAATTTGATAGCTTTATAGCTAACCTCAACCTAACCTACAAGCGGCCACAGGCGATCATGATTGATCACAGTTCCATATCGAGTTTCTCCATGGCCACGAGAAATTCTAATGCAAGTGGACGGTGATGTTCCCAGCCGCGTGCCAACACAAGCCATCCCGGAGAGCCGTTGGAGTTGAGATGACCACTCAATTTACCCCCACCGTGTATGACGTCGGCGACAGTCGCCTCCGTGCCGATGAGGTCGGGGTGTTCCTTGCGCAACACTGCCAATTCGGCGAAATCGGATCGAGGCAAACGCGAAACCCAGATATGACGGGGATATACGGCGAATCATCCGATGAGATGTAAGACAGAAAAGATGTGATCGAACGGGATAGAGGCCGAAGGTCAGCGCATGGAAGATGTAGCGAGGGAAGCGGCGTGACTCCGGCTGGAGAGATTGAGGTGAGGGATGTTAGGGGAGTAGCGGTAGGTTGATCTGGGATAATGGCTGACACCAGCGATTCAGGGAGATTATGCCGACAAAGCGAGAGGAGTTGGTCGCATATCTGGAGAAGGAGGAGTACACCCCTTATGGGCTGGCCAGGGAAACGGATCGGCGAATGAAGGATGTCGTGTATGACCTGCGACATGTGCGGAAGTCGGAGGGCAACCGCTTTCGGGTGCGGCCGGCGGAGTGCAGAAACTGTGGGTTCGTCTTTCGCAAGCGGGAGAAGGTCAAGCCGCCGTCTCGGTGCCCGATGTGTCGCTCCGAGCGTATCGACGGCCCCTGGCTGTCGATTGCCGAGGGGTAGCTTGCCAATCTTTCTCCCCAGCGGGTCAAGCCCGCAGGGGCCGAAGCAGTGATCTGGCGCCGGCTCGGCACTCCGATACCAGTGATGTTATCGGCTCCAGGGCGTGTGATGAGATTGGCACCGCTATCCGGATCGAGTGGGCAGGCCCGCAGCGGCTGAAGTAACGGGGAGAGTACCGGGTATGCACAGAGACCTGGAGATGGTGCAGGCCGCTGCGAGGATTCCCGGCACACCGTTCAACGCCACCGAAGGCAGTCCTCAAATGGTAGTTTGCGCCGTCTTGCAGGCGCCGTAAATCGACGGAGGTTGGGTAACCTCGAGCGTTGTTTGTTGGATTCACCGTCGACTCGGGGGCGACGGTAAGAGGCGAATCAACGTCACGCTGTTTGAGGCGCCTGAGCAGCGGCGCGTAAGAAAGGAATTTGTGGGGAGGTGGATTCGGCGGGGAGGGGCGAAGGCGGGGCGAAGGCGGACCGAGATAAGCACAAAATCCAGATATGAGGGCGAAATCCGGCGATTGGGTCGGTGAAGTTTCGGGCAGGAATGATGAGGTGGAACGGGATGGAGGCCGGAGGTCAGCACAAGGTCTATGTGGCGAGTTCAATGCGGGGAAACGGCAACTGGGTTTCGGAACAGAGGACCGGGTCCGGACTTTTGATTGACCCGAAAGGATTTGGTAATGTCTGGTCTGTGATTAAGCTTGGTTTATTGATCGTGAGTGCTCGTTGTTCTGGTTATGGCACGGAATCTGGAATCGGAGAGCTATGAATTAGGGGACGATAGATGGGCGGGATCGATGCCTTCAATATCAGTGGATTGGAGATTTATTTTCGCTCCAACGACCACCCGCCTCCTCACTTCCACGTACGGCGGAGCGGGGAATGGGAAATTCGAGTATTTATCGTCAAGAGCTGCGGGAATCATTAATGCAACACAAGGCGGCCCTCCTCGAAGAGTGGGAGGAGAAGGTCGATTGTTGAAGAGGGCATAATGGCAACGGCGACACAACCACATTTGCTCGTCCGGGGGAGCGAGGCCAAGCGCTACGAAAAGCTCGGTATCGAGGTCTCTAGTGAGCTGTCGGAGAGAGCGGCGGAGGAGATCTTGAATCTCTTCGTGCTCGTCTCCCCGCTACAGTTGTGCGATGTGGCCGGGGTCGTGAAGGCGGCAAACCGAAAGAAACACCTTCGGGGCCTATTCGTCGAGCAGGGGCGCGACCCACATTGGGTGACAGCGATGCTGGACCGCGCCGATCTACGCACGCTCAAGAATACTCTGGTGCACTCGGATCCCCAGGTATTCGAGCGCGTGCTCAATGCGTGGAGTATGGAAGCTCAAGACCAGCTCGTCGCCGACGCTACGGTTCAGGAGGAGGTGTTGTTTATCAGAACCTGCGCCCTGGAGACGATCGAGATCGAAATGAGGCAATTGAAGCCCTTCAAAAAGGCAAAGAGTGAGGAGATGCTCCACTTCGAAGTGGCGAGCGACGGTGCGTATGTGTATTGGCCCCGTCTCGACGTTCACCTGGACGTGGAGACGGTTCGCATCGCGAAGGACCCAGACCTTCAAGAGAAATACAGGCGGGAACGAATCGAGAATGACCGCCGATTGGGGCAAGCGATAAGGGAGTTACGGAAAAAAGCGGGGTTGCGGCAAAAGGATATTGACGGCGTGTCGGCCCGGCAGGTGCGGCGAATCGAGAACGGGGAGGCTCGAGCACGCACAAAGACGCTTCGATGCTTTGCCGAGGCTCACGAGATGGGCTTGAACGACTACCTCAATGAGATCGCGGAGTCGATGGGGGGCCAGGAGCGGCGTCAGGGATAGATGTTCCAGACTTCCTGGCGAGAATGCGAGAAGGCGGACCGAGTTAAGTGCGAAACCCAGATGTGCCGGAGGTGTCCGGCGAATCACCTCGTGAAATTTCGGGAAGAAATTGATGAAATCGAACCGGGGTGGAGGCCAGACATCAGCGCGAGGCCGA
>SLPW01000087.1 GCA_007131755.1 Myxococcales bacterium
CGCTCAACGTCGACGACTTCGACCACGACTCAATCGATAACGCCAACATCCAGGCTCGCGGCGCCGGCATCTACGCCGAAGGCGGCTCCGTTACGTTGAGGAAAGGGACGCAGGTTTCGGGAAATGAGATCGATGTGAGGTTGGAGAATGAGGGAGACGATGGAGACGATAATATCGAGCTGCTCGCAATTTCCACGGGAGCTGGATTGGCGACAAGTCAGGCGAACGTAAGCCTCATCCAGTCAACGATCGACGGTAATTCCATTGACGCCACGGTCGAAAGCCGGATCAATGCGGACACTGCTGGTTTTGGAATCTACTCTGCGGGAGCAGGAATTGCCTTTAGCTCCAGTGACCAGAACACACTTAGCGTCGAAAAGTCCACGATTTCCAACAACTCCATCACCAATCATGGCAGTACCTATACCCCGGCCCTCCGCTCCACCACCGACACCGGCGCCGGCATCTCCTTCTCCACCACCGGCAAGGGCCAATTTCAGATGGCCAACAGCACGGTCATGAAGAACAGCATCACCGGCGGCGAGTCCGCCCGAGGCGCCGGCGTCTTCGTTCAGGCCCCCTCGAACCCGGAGCCCTCTAGCAATTTCCTTGACAACCTCAACGATCTCGTAAACTTCCTCTCCGATGAAGACATCCCCCTGACCTCCGTCATCCGCTACTCCACCATCGCCAAAAATAGCGCTGACGCCGAACGCATCGCCGGCGTCGGCTACTACGCCGGCATCCACCCCGAGGCCGACGACGACGACGCCGGCCCCTTCATCAGCTCCATCGGCCTCCTCCTCAACGACAACCTCGACTTCAACACCACAGAGGACGCCGGTAAGGTCTACGACTGCGCCGGCACGGTCATGACCAGCGATGAGGAGTTGGAGCAGGATGGGTTTCTGTGGGAAAGCGGATATAATCATCATGGTTCTCATAGCGATCACTTTTCGACTTGTTTTTCACTTCTCGGTGGAGTGGATGTAACGTCGTTCGGCGACATTGACTTCACGACAACCACCGCTGGGGTTCAATCCACCACAGTGCTCATCCCGGAGCGTGAAATTCCACCTGTCGACCGCGGCGAAAACAACGGCAACTGCTCTGGCATCCACCTCAATGAGACACTGGAATTCGACCAGCGTGGAGAATCACGAGACGCTGGCGATGCCTGCGATATCGGAGCCGTAGAATTACAGGATGGCGAGTAGCGTCGACCGCCCCCCAAGGGAGCGCGGCCTGCCAGGCCGTCCGCCGAGCCCGCCGAGGCGATCCCCGCGCCGGACTTTCAATCTACCTGCGACCCGCCGCCAGAACTGGCAACGGCGGCGGGCTCGCCCGTGTTGTCGTCACCCACACTCCAACCTCTCCAACTCCTTCGCCGCCTCCTCCAACTCCTCGTCGCTGAATACACGGATCCCCTGCTCGCGAAGCAGCGCCGCCGTCACCCCGCTCCCGTCACGCAGCGTCCCCGAAAATGTCCCGTCGTAAATATTCGCAGACCCGCAGGAGGGGCTTCGGGCCTTGAGCACGGCGATGCGAATTCCCTCTCGCCGCGCCACCTCCAGGGCGTGCTCGGCGCCGGCGACAAAAGCCTGTGTAACGTCGGCGCCACTCCCTGTGCGAAGCCGAGCCTCTCCCCGCAAGACATCACTGCCATCGCCACCGTCGATCTCCGCCGCCGGCCGTGGCACAGGCAACCCTCCGGCGACCTCCGGGCACACCGCCACCAGCCTCCCCTGCTTGCGCCACTGCTCGATGACGTTCCCCCGAGCCTGTGACGCCCGCCCATCATAACGCACCTTTCTTCCCACCAGACACGCGCTGACGAGTATCTTCTCCATCGACCTCTCCTCGGCTCCACACTGTGGGAATGCCCCACCAAAGCGCATTGTTCCTCAAATTACTGACACAACGACGCCATGACGACAATGGTGGCATCACGCCAAACATCACCCAACTACCCACTACCCACTACCCACCCACTACCCATCCACCCACTACCCATCCACCCACTACCCAACTACCCATTCACCCGCTCCCCACCAACTTCCATCTTGCAGCCTCGCTCGTTCTGGATACACTGCGAGTTGAAAACTACCATCTCGAAGCATCTCAAGCACCGGACATCATCATACTCCGGCCAACGCCCAACGACCGAGCAGTACCATTCTCATGTCCAAAAACGGAAGCAACCCCACCACTCCCGAACGTCCCTTTGCGTCCATCGCCACGGCTGAACAGATCGTGGCCGTCATGCCGGATCTAATCTTCGAGTTTTCGCCGGACGGACGCTATATCGCCATGCATGCCGGCGGCGAAGACAACCTGTACTGTTCGGTCGACAAAATTCTCGGGCGTCATTTCCGCGAAGTACTCCCCGGGCCTGTGGTCCGAGAGCTCGAACCGGCTTTTGAAAAGGCCGCCGCCGGGAAAGTGACCACCGTAAGCTATCTAATGCCCGGTTTCGACCGGCTCAAATACTTCGACTGCCGCTTATTGCCCATCGAATCGGGCCACATTCTGGCTCTCATCCGGGACATGACCGACTCCTGGCGCGACAAAACGGAGCTCGAGCAGAGTGAGGAGCGCTACCGTACCCTGGTCAACAACATCCCTGGTGTGGTCTATCGCTGCCACCTCGACGCAGAATGGACGGCTATCTTCGTCTCTCCCGAGATCGAGCAGATGCTGGGTTTTCCGGCTGACGACTTTCTGACGCGCCGACGTAGCTTCGCCGGCATCACCCACCCCGAGGATCACGAACCTGTCCGCCGCGATGTATTGCAGGCCGTCGAACAGGGACGTCCCTACCACGTCTCCTATCGAATAATCGACGCCGAGGGTCAGGTGCGTCACGTCATCGAACGAGGCCAGGCCATCTACGCCGAATTCGACGACGCCAACTATCTAGACGGAATCATCCTCGACGTCACCGACATCCACCGCATGCGCCAGCGCCTTCTCGTCAATAGCAAGATGGCCGCCGTGGGCAACCTCGCCGCCGGGGTCGCTCACGAGATCAACAATCCTCTGGCCATCGCCATGGCCAACGTAGAATATGTCTCCGAAGAGCTTGGTACCGTCGCAGACCTCGTCGGCGACGACCCTGCGTTGGAGGGGGCGCTGGCCGACGTGGCACTTGCGGTCGACAAAATTCAGGGCGGCATCGACCGCGTCCGTGGAATCATCGACGATCTCCGCGCCTTTACGGACGCCGCCGAGGGACGAGCTGATCGCCTCGACGTGCGCCGTCTCATCCAGTGGACCATTCATCGCGCCGACGCACGCACCATCGCTCCCGGAAGCATTGACGTCCGACTCGATGACGTACCCAGCATCTGGGCAAGCGAAGTAGGCGTGGTACAGGTGTTGTGGAATTTGATGGACAATGCCATAGAGGCTGTCGCAGACGAAGCCGAAAGCGATGGAGCCATCCGGATATCACTCTTTGAAGAAGACGAGCAAGTCTGCCTCGAGGTCACCGACGACGGCCCGGGAATGGAACCCGACGTCGCGGCTCGAGCCTTCGAACCCTTCTTCACCACCAAACCCGTCGGCCAGGGCGCCGGCCTCGGCCTCTTCGTCTGTCGGGGACTGGTGGAGAGCATGGACGGAAATATCGAACTCCACACCGCTCCCGGGGAAGGCACACGCGTACGTGTGTGCTTTCCGGCCTTCAATCCCGCCGGCTACGGACCACCTCGCGACGCTGACGACACCTGAAATCTCGTACAATATGACATCTACATCCTCGATCCCCGGCACTGAAACCTTCGAAAACCTGGCCATCACGGAAGTGGTCGACAATCTGGAGCCGGAACACCGCGCTCTGATGCGGCAGACCCTTCGTCCCCTGGTGGACGATCAACTGGCCGGCGACTTCGACCTGCCCGACAAGACCTTCCGCGACCTTCAGTGGAACCAGATCCTCGATCTTCTCTGTGACCGCGCCCAGACTCCCCAGGGCCATCATCTGCTTCGCCACCTTCAGCCGGCACAGGACCGGGCCGGTGTAGAACTGCGAATGCAGGAGATCCGGGAGGTCATGGAGATCCTGGAGTCCGACGCCGCCCCCCCCCTCGGTGGACTCAACGACATTCGAAAGGCCGTCCACCACGCCACGCTCAACGGAACGCTGGTCGCCGAGGATCTGGCCGCCATCCACCGCACCTGTGATGTGGGAGCCCGGGTCAATCGCTACTTCCGTAGCCGCCTCGAAAAACTCCCCACCCTATCCTCGGTGGGACGACTGATCTCGCCACTTCGCGAACTTCGCGACCACCTGTCGCAGGCCATCGACCCCGGCGGCAAATTATCGGATAACGCAAGCCCCGACCTTCCCCGCCTGCGGCGGGCCGTCCAGAACCAGCACGATCGCATCTCCACGCAGGTCGACCAATTATTGCTCTCCGATCGCTTCGAAAGTGCCCTGCAGGACGATTACTTCACCCTGCGCGAGGACCGCTACGTTCTGCCCGTCCGCGCCGGCGCCAAAGGGCGTGTCTCGGGGATCGTTCACGCCTACTCCTCCAGCGGAAAGACGGCCTTTATCGAACCCACGGAATTGGTAGAGCTCAACAACCAACTTCGCTGGGCCCAGATCGACCTCCAGGAGGAGATCGAACGCATCCTCCACAAGCTGTCGCGCCTGGTGGCGAGCCACGCCGGTGCCCTCTTTCGCAATATTGAGCTTCTGGCCTATATCGACGTCGTCGTCGCCTCCGCCCGCTTCGGGCGAACTCTCGACGCCTCCGTACCGATCATCACCGACGATAAGATGGAGCTTATCCGCGCCCGCCACCCCCTCTTATATCTGAAGCTCGAGCCCAAAAAAGAGAGCACCGAAAATCCAACCGTCCCCAACGATATCGCCATCGATCCTCCCCGCAAGGCCCTCATCATCAGCGGGCCCAATACGGGCGGAAAGACGGTGGCCCTGAAGACCACCGGCCTCTGCGCGCTGATGGCCCGCTTCGGCCTGCCCATTCCCGTCGACGAGAAGAGCCGCATTCCCCTCTTCGACTCCATCTACACCGATATCGGCGACGAGCAGTCCATCGAGCGCGACCTGAGCACCTTCTCCGGTCACGTGAAGAATATCGACGGCTTCCTCGAGCGCACCGACGACCACAGCCTCGTCCTCCTGGACGAGCTCTTCGTCGGCACCGACCCCGCCCAGGGCGCAGCCCTGGCCGTGGCTCTTCTCGAAGACCTCGTCCACCGCGGGGCTACCACCATCGTCACCACCCACCTGGAGGGACTGAAGACCCTGGCCTACCAGTCCGACTCCTTCGCCAACGCGTCGATGGGATTCGATCTCGAGTCCTTGAGCCCTACCTACGAGATGACCATGGGCATTCCGGGGCGCTCCTATGCCGTGCGCATTGCCTCCCGGCTGGGACTCGACGAATCGGTCATCGCCCGCACCGAGGAGATCCTTTCCGGCCAGGATCACCAGGATATCGAGGAAGTTCTGGAGGGGCTCGAAGACCAGATCCGGGAACTCAAAGAGGAGAAGCAGCGCTTGGGCGACGCCCGCCGACGCGCCGAAAAACGCGAGCAGCGTTACCGCGACAAATTTCAACACCTCTTGAAGACGGACCGCGAGGATCTCTTCGACGAAACACGGAACCTTCGCCAAGAGCTTCGACAGGCCCGCGATACGATCCGCGAGCAGCTCCGAGAGCTCAAATCAGAGCGCACCGTCGAACGGGGGGACCTCTCCCATCGCGAACTCCAGCAGATGCAGGAGCACTTGAAAGAAGCGCAACAGGCCATCGAGACCACCCGCGACAAGACTCGGCCTCCCGAGCCGGGACCGGAAGGCCTGGTCGGCGTCGACCCCGAAGATCTCGACGAGGGCATGAGCGTGTACTGCCGTCCCTTCAAACGCGAGGGAGAAGTGCTGTCCGTCGACGAGGGCGCCGAAGAGGTGCGCGTCCAACTGGGCGATCTCAAGGCCACGGTGGCCTTCGAAGACCTCTTCTACGCCAGCGAGGCCAAGCGCCGCGCCCATCAGGGTGGACACATCCCCGACGGCGACGCTCGAGCCTCGAGTTCGAAGAGACGGGCCGGCGACGAAGCTCTGCTGCCCCAGACATCGGACAACTCCGTCGATCTACGGGGCCTGCGCGTCGATGAGGCGCTGGAACGAGTAGAACTCTTCCTGGACAGCGCATATCTCAACGACATCCACGCCGTCTACATCATCCACGGCCACGGCACCGGAGCCCTCAAACGAGCCGTTCGCGGCCACCTGCCACAGTCGCGCTACGTCAAACGCTTCCGCCGCGGCGAACGCGGTGAGGGCGGCGACGGCGTCACGATTGCGTTCCTGAAGAGATGACCTTCATCCACCACATCACCCTCCACTTCGCCATCGTCCTCCCCATGGTCATGGCCGTTACGGGCCTCTACGCCTTGCGCACCAAAACGCAGGCCCTCCTCCCCCTCCTTCGATGGGGGGGCCACGCAACTTTCGCCATCACCGTCGTCACCGCCGTCACGGGCCTTCTGGCCGGCGGCCTCACCGGCGGTGAAGAGACCCTCCAGCACCACCGCTACCTGGGCATCCTCACCACCGTCACCGTCGCCATTGCTGCCCTGTCATTCGACGCCGGCATGCGCCGCGACGAACCCCGCCTTCGCGCCTTCGGTATCTCCATCTGGTGGGTCGCCTCCCTGGCCACCGTCGGCGCCAGCCACTGGGGCATACTCGCCGAACACGCCGACGTAGTGCCTTTTTGAGGGCCACCTTTCCTTCCCCTGCTCTCACCACTATACTCAGCGACATTCATCGATGACTGTCACTCGACGGGGGCAGATGTGAAAGATCCCTATTCACAATTGGAACCCGAAAATTTCGCCGGACTGTGGGCACTTCTCGTCCTCGGCAGCGCACTATTTATCTGGATCATGTCCGAAGACGGCGCCCTGGCGATTGCCCTCGTCGCTGCAGGCCTGCTGATTCCTCTGGTCGGCTGGCTCGGAAAGATCGTCTGCGACCGAATCTTCGACGATCCCCTCACCCGGGGATTTTTCGACCCCGTCGCCGGAAAATACTTTGGCGCAACCATCTTCGGCCTCTGGTTCCTCCTCGGCGCCGGCACCTTTCCTCTCGCGTTTCGAAATGACTTCTTCCACCAGTGGGTCGTCGCTACCGTTGCAGCCATCCCCGTCTTCTTTATCGGCTTCTTTCTCGCCCGCGGTCTCCCGGCTCACAGACTGGCCAAAAGTTGGCGTCAGGTGGCCGGAAAATTCGATCTGGAACCCGACATCGACCCGGACACCACGTATCCCCGAATGCGCGGAAACTACCGCGGCAGATCGCTCACTCTCAATATTGAGGAGGAAGCCGACGATCATATCACGGTCGTCACCGTCGAGCTCGCCGAAGCGTCAAAGGGAATCGAGATCGCATCCTCGCAGTCGCTTTACTTCCGCCCATACGAGGGACTCCCCATAGGCTTCGACGAGCCGGGAGCGCTGGAGTTCCGCCTCTACGGAGCCGACGATGACGTCGCCTCGCTCCTGAACTCGGAAGAGTTCCTGCAACACCTTACGGTCCTCGAATACCAATGCGATGAACTGCGCATCGGTCCCGAAAAGATCTCTACTCGCCAGAATGGCGGCACCTTAGGCACCACGGAACTGACCTACTTCGCCATGACCCTGACCGAAATCGCTGATATGATCGACGAAGCAAATACTGCCTCTCAATCAAACCCTTCCTGCGAGTGGTCGATGGGGCATCCACGTACTACCTGAGACGTACACCATGAAAGTTATCCCCGTCCTCTTGGTATTCGTCTTCCTCCTGTGCGCCTGCGACGACGAACCCACCGAAAAGCCCCCCGAGCCCCAGGGCCTGGATTGCCCGACCACCGACGACGAGCCGGAAGGCCTCTTTCTGACCTGGAAGAGCGATCCCACCACGACGATGACCATCGACTGGCACGTCGATCCCGACGAGGAGTCCAACTCCGAGCCGCGCACATCCCTTTGCTTTCGGCACCTCGACGACTCTGTGTGGACCGACGAGGCGGAAGCTCAACTCATCGAGGCTCCCGAATTCGAGCGCCAGATCTACCGCACGGAGCTCACCGATCTCGAGCCTGGTACAGAGTACGTCTTTCAAGTCGGCCACTTCGCCCGCGAATTTCGCTTTCGCACCATGCCCGACAGTATCGACGACGAACCTCTGGTCTTCGCTGCCGGCGGCGACACCATGCATATGCCCCAGCTCTTCGAACCCACCAACGAGGTGGTCATGGAATACGACCCTCAATTCATCGTCTGGGGCGGCGATCTGGCCTACGCCGACGGCGACACGAACCCGGCGGCCAACCTGCGCTGGGAGCTATGGTTCGACGCCATCCGCGACACCCTGATCACCGACGACGGCCGCGCCGTCCCCATCATCGCCGGCATCGGAAATCATGAAGTCGTCGACGGCTATTATTTCAACAACGACGGCTACGAGCAGACCGATCAGTGGCGACATCAATTGGCGCCCCTGTACTACTCCCTCTTCGCCTTTCCCGGACAACCCGGCTACGGCGTCCTCGACTTCGGCGACTACCTGAGCGTCGTCGTCCTCGACACGGACCACACCAATCCCATCGAGGGCGCACAGACCGACTGGCTGCAGTCCACCCTGGCCGACCGACACGACCGCGGCGTCGAGCACATCTTCCCCGTCTATCACGTGGCCGCTTTCCCATCGCACCGAGACTTCGACGGAAGCATAAAGGGCCGCATCCGCGATAACTGGATTCCCCATTTTGAAGAATACGGCGTGCGCCTGGCCTTCGAGAACCACGACCACACCTATAAACGCACCCACCCCATCCGAGGCGGCGAAGTCGACGAAGACGAGGGCATCGTCTATATCGGCGACGGCGCCTGGGGCGTCTTCCCCCGAGACGGCGACTCCCAAGACGAGTGGTATATCGCCGAATTCGCCGACGAATTGCACGGCCTCGTCGTCACCATCCATGGCGAGCATCACCACGTCAAAGCCGTCGGCCAGGACGGTGCCGTAATCGACGAATACGGGTCGATTCCATAAGACCGACCACGAATATCCCGCAAACTATCAGAGGTCCGAGAGCTTCTGTTGTAGCCCCGGCAGACCGTAGTTTGGGAGTCCGGGGGACGAGCATCC
>SLPW01000403.1 GCA_007131755.1 Myxococcales bacterium
CGGGAACTAACGAGGCGGAAGCTGAAGGGGTCCGCTCAACTTGGCGATATGCCTGTGATCTTCTTCGTCGATGATTTCCACCGCCTCCAACTCCCCACCGGCCTCCTCGACGGCGATGGAGCGTGGCTTCGTGACCCGATGTTCCAGATTCTCGCATAGAATTGAGAAGGCGTCGTCCCGTGGATCGTAGGTCAATCCCAGCAGAGGAATCTTACGGCTCTCCGTCTGCACCCCCATGTCGGCTCCGCTGACCTGGACGTCCACATTGGTGGCAGGAAGCTCCCGGCTGATGCGGTCGAAGTAGGGCTGCCACTGTTCTTTTTCAAGTCGTCGCGTAGGCATGGCTCACTCCTGTTGGATTGCGTTTTCGGCCCTGAACAGGCCGGTACATTTCCCCGCAAAACATAGGTGCGCCCCAGGGCTGACCAAAGGTTGATTCCTCCCCCCATATTTTGTCATACTCTCAGGTCCTTTGCAGGACTGGCTTTGCTCCATTTGCGTCGACCTGAGGGCCTCCGTGTCAAAACCGCTTCGTCCACACCAGCTGACCATCCTATTGGTGACCACCCTATTGCTCTTTGTGTCCGCCTGCGGAGACGAAGGCCCGGCGACGACGCCAAACCAGGACAATAAGAACGACGAGACCGAGCTTCCGCCGGCCTTCGAGGCCCACTTCACCCAGCCCGAACCGGGTGAAGACGACGACACCATCTCGCAAACGGTCATCGATCTGTTGGACATGACCCCCGAGGGAGCCACGGTACGCGCCGCCATGTATACCTTCAGCCGCGAGCCCGTCGCCGAGGCCTTCGGTGACGCTGTCGAGCGGGGCGTCGACGTGGAGATGGTCCTCGGAAATCTGAGCACCCACTACGACGGCTCCGATTGGACGGCCGTGGAGCTGCTGCGCGATCTGCTCGGCGATCGCCTCTATATCTGCCGTGATGGCGAAGACGAGGGGGGCTGTATTGGCGAGCGCATCCAGCACAACAAATTCATCACCTTCTCCGAACTCGAGGACGGATCGGAGCACGTCGTCGTTCAGACCTCGGCCAACCTCACCCATGCTCAGCTCCAGGAGATCGACAACCTGGTGGTCCTGCGCTACGACACCGCCCTTTACGACGCCTATCGGTCCTATTGGAAAGACCTACGCGCCGCCCAGCCCGACCCCGAGTACAATCGCGTCGAAGTCGGCGACAACTCCACCCGGGTTTATTTCTTCCCCCACTCCAACGGCGATCCCATCGTAGACAATCTCCAGAAGGTGGACTGCGAATCAGGGGCCGACGTCTATCTGGCCATGGCCTTCTTCACCAACGCCCGCCGTGACGTTGCCTCTGAACTTCGCGCTCTGGACGAACAGGGTTGCTCCGTCCACGCCGTGTTGCGCCAGGACCAACATACGGGCTCCCCCGGCGCCCAGGTCGAATCCGATCTGCGCCGCGGAAATATCGACTTCGCCCTCTTCACCTACGACGCCCCCATCAACCTCCACTCCAAATACCTCCTCGTCGACGGCGCCTTCGGCCCCGATAGCGAGCATCAATCCATCGTCTGGACCGGCTCTCACAACTACACGCTCTCCGCTCTTCGCTATAACGACGAGACCATCTTAGAGATCCGCGACCGCGACCTCTTCGAAGACTTCCTCGACGACTGGCAGCAGATCCGCGACCGAGCCCAGACCGTCAATTAACATCTTTCGCTCCACCCCAGGTTCGCTCAACGTCGCCCCTTGCCCTTCACAGGCGCCGAAGACGCGGGGGGCGCGAAGCTCTGTACGCGGAGCGCTGCCTCGCAAAAAAAGAGCACTGGTACGCGGATGCGCGGCAGAGCTCACGAAGCGTCGCGAAAGCGCGGCAAACAGCACCGATGGGATGTGCTGGTTTCTACGGGGAGTGGTTAGTGCCGGGGAGCGGTGTCTCGCAAACTGCATACTGCCGATAGGGAGGACCCTATCGTCTCCGGGACGATCCGTGGCTTTTTGGAGATGATGGTCTCCCGGCCATCGGCAGTCCCGCCGCACACCCCGTACGACCCCGAGAGGAGCACCACACCTCGCACAGCAACCAACGTCGAGCTGTTATTCAGCGTAATTAGCAGAGGCTCCGTGAGCTCTATCGCGCCTCCGCGTGTCAGCGCTCACTTTCCGTGCTCCGCGACTCAGCGCTCCGCGTACAGCGCCTCCGCGCTCAGTGACTCAGCGCTTCGCGCACGGCGCCTCCTCAGCTCAGCGATGAAAGAAATGCCGAGCAGTCCTTCGCTCCATCCCCGGACAGCCGTGCACCGTCCTTGCCGACTGCGGCGACGAACCTAGGTTCAACCCCACATCACCACCGACGCCATCCCAGGGGGGAAGCCGCCATGGTACCGGCCATCAGCGCTGCACGTGCCGTCCTACGCCTTTACCCAGGGCCTTTGCATTGCTCAGCCCTGTTCTTGATCGCTTTTGCCTGTATGGGCTGCAGCGTCGGGTCCTCCTCTGCAGAGGTCGACGCCGACCACTTCGCCTTCGATCTGCTTCCGGTACGCCACGATCTGGTCGCCGCCGGGATGGTCCACTCCTGCGCTCTCGATAGAACGGGAACCACCTCTTGCTGGGGCATCGACACCCAGGGCTCCACGGCCCCGCCGGACGTCCAGCTCACCACGGTATCGTCGGGGCTGATGCACACCTGCGGACTCGACCTCGAGGGACGGCCTCATTGCTGGGGCGCAAACACCTCCGGACAGACCGACGTCGTCGACGACGTCTACGTCGACATCGCCGCCGGGGGCGCTCATACCTGTGCGCTGAACTCCGATGGCAGGGCTACCTGCTGGGGTAGTGACGACGAGGGCCAATCCTCACCTCCAGATGACCCTCTCGAATCCATCGCCGCCGGAGGTGCTCACACCTGTGCGCTGGACTCCGACGGCCACGCCATCTGTTGGGGAAGCGACGACCACGGCCAGTCCGAGGCCCCCGATCGCAGCTTCGACGAGATCTCCGCCGGCTCCACCCATAGCTGCGCCCTCGACACCGACGGGCAGGCCCTGTGCTGGGGCAACGACGCCCAGGGCCAATCGTCTGCGCCAGCAGGTAACTTTCAACAGATCTGCGCCGGCACGGCACATACCTGCGCCATCAGTGATACCGGCCGCGGTGTGTGCTGGGGCTCCAACGCCCACGGCCGCTCCTCACCACCTCCCCGCGATTTCGTCTCCATCTCCACCGGCGGCGCCCATACCTGCGGTGTCGACCACAACGGCAACCTCCTGTGCTGGGATCCGGACATCCATCCCTGGACGAAGCCCAACATTGACACCAACGCCCGCCCCCGAGCAGATACCTTTCCCTGACGCCTCGTCTCCCACGAGCCGCCATCGGTCGCCGTCCTATTGCTCCGACAAAAACACCACGGAAAAGGAATTCTCCGAATACCGCGCCGCCAACACCCGGGGCATTCCATCCAACGCAGGAAACCAGGCCGCCGTGCCCGGTCGCGCGCTCATGGACAGGATGAGCGTACTCTCCTCGACCACCTCGTCGAGCCTGTCCGTCAGCTCTCCCCAATGGGAAATCCCTGAATACTTCACCTCCATCTGTGGCTCCGTGCTGTCCACATAGTTGCGATCGTGCTCCATATAGCGCTCCACACACACCACCTCCAGATCGGCGTCGAGCCTCGACGCCATCAACTTGATATCGTGGATGGCATCGAAAAAACCGGGGCTGCGCTCGGCAAAGGGCGGAATGGTCAACACCACCCGACGCACCGTATTGAGGGGATGGAGAATGCGGTTGACGAAGATCATCTGCTTCGTCTCCGCCAGCAGTTGGTCCAGTACAGAGCCGAAGATTCGCTCTCGTGTCGACACTCGACCGCTCCAGCCAATGATCAACAACGTCGCCCGCTCCTCTCGGGCCGCCCGGGCGATGCCGTGAGCCGCGTTGAGGTCGATTCGCGTCAACGCCTCCACCGGAACCTGCGCTTCCGCTCCCGCCTCCACGGCGTGATCCAGCTCCTCTCGCTTCGATTGCACGCTTTCTTGCGACGGATCCTCTTCGCGAACGACCATCATCGGCAAGATCGGCTCCTCGCTGTCCGGGTCCCGCATCAGCACGGCCAGCTCCATCAGATCCTGTGACGTCTTCGGATTCGCCAGAGGCACCAGGATTCGCTCCGGCAGCCCGGAGCGCCTCGTCGGCTCCGCCTTCATCTGGTGAGCCACCTCCAGACCGAACTTCTCCACCACCGTGGAGCCGATGATGCAGCTCACCAAGATCATGACCACCACGGCGTTGACCACCGCCGGATCAAAAAGCCCGATCTCGAATCCCACCAGTGTCACCGCCAGCGTGGCCGCTGCCTGAGGAACGCTCAACCCGTAGCTGACCCATCCTTCGGCCGCCGTATAATCGAAGAGGTGCTGGACCACCTTCGCGGCCACCAGCTTACCGATGCTCACCAGGGCGATGAGCGTCGCCGCCAGAATCCACACCTCCACGTCCTCGAAGAGGGCCGCCACGTCGATCAACAGCCCCACGTAGATCATGAAAAACGGAATGAATAGCGCCTCGCCCACAAAGCGCATTCGGGCCATGATCGTCCCCTGGCCGGGCACCATCCGGTTCATCGCCAACCCGGCCACGAAGGCACCGATGATGGGCGCCAATCCCGCAAACTCCGCAAGCCAGGCGGTGACGAATAATACGGTCAGCAAAAACCCGAACTCGATCTCCGGGCGGTTCTGCACGGTGCGAAAGAAGAGATACCCTAGCCTCGGAAGCCCCCACAGCACCAGAAATACGAAGAGAGCCACCATAAACGCGAAGGTCGCCCAATAGCCCATTGACGGGTCACCGGCCACCCAGGCCACCACGATCGCCAGAATCGTCAGCGACAGCGTATCCGTCACCAATGTGCCCCCCAGGGTCATTGTCACCGCCGTATTCTTTATCAGCCCCAGCCTGGCGGCGATGGGATAGGCGATCAGGGTGTGGGAGCCAATGATCGACCCCAGCAACAGCGCCGCTTCGATGGAAAAACCCAACCAGACGAACGCCACCGTCACCGTCGCAATCTGGGGGACGAAAAAGGAGATCAAACCGAAGGTCAGACTCCGCCCCTTGAGCTGGATAAAACGAGCCAGGTCCAGCGACAGGCCGGCCTGAAACATCAGGTACATCAACCCCGCCATTCCCAGAAGCCCCATAAAATCGGGGGGCACCGTATCCGGATTATGCTCCAGCAGGTGCAGTCCCGACGGGCCCACCAGCGCTCCGGCGAGGATCAACCCCACGATCCCGGGGATCTTCAATTTTTGAACCACCTGGGGGGCGATGAAGATCAGCGCCATCAATACGGCGAAGATCAACACCGGGTTCGATAGGGGCGTCGTTATCTCAGGTACGAAGTTCACGGCAACTCGGCGGAAAACGGTCTACCATCAGCGCGCCACTCCTAGCGCAAATACCCCTCTTTTGTCACCCTTTGCGCCATGCGGCGCAAGTTCTACACTTCCTGACGTCGCCATTTGTCGACAACTCGTAGCCTGTGGACAGAATAAAGCTGCTGAAATACGACGTTGTTACGACGTCATCCCGTCGCCCCCATCGGCGTTTCCGAAGCCCCGTAGTTGACCATGGCAAAAGTCGGACTCCCCAGCTCCTTCAAACTCGTCACCGACGTCTCTCAGTGGGGACTGTTGCGCTGGCCCGCCGAAAACCGCGCTCGCCTTGTGGCCTGCACACTCTTGGCCACGGCGCTCACCGTGGTCTTCGGTTTCGCCTGCGCCCACTACATCTTCGAGCATAGCAGTTCCACCTTCGTCAACCTGTTGCTCATCACCGCCAATATGTTCACCGTCCTGGTGACCGCCTTTTTGCAGGCCGTATTGGTGGGCGATCTCTTCTTCACCGACTCCTGGCGCGAGCACGTCTTTCTGGGGCGAAAACCGACGAAGAAGGACGACCAGATCGACATCTCTGCCATCAACGATCACAACGCGGAATTCATCGTCGTCATTATCCTCCTCATCGCCGTCAACGCCGTGGGATTGAACTTCGTCACCGGAAATTTCTTCACCGAATACCACGCCGAGGGCTACTACCAGGTCTTGATGCGCTCCGACGACCCGGACGACCGGGCGCGCGCTCTGCGCAGCATCGCCGATCCTTTGAACCGCACCGTCTGGGAGCGCGACGCACTGCGCGATCTGGTCATCGACGCCTTCGACGATCCCGATGGTGAGGTACGGCGCCACGCCATCCACACCGCTGCCGTACTCGACATCATCAGCGCTCGTGACGATCTGCTCGACGTCGCCATCGACCACGAAGACCCCACCACTCGCTCCGAGGCCGCCTTCACCCTCGGACGGCTGGGCTATGACCCGGAATCGCGCGAAGTCCTCGAAGAGTTGGTCTACGACGAACACCCCGACGAAGTGCGCCTGGGCGCCTTTCGCGGACTCGCCGTCATGGAGGACGAGCGTGGCGGACGCCCTCACCGCGCGGTCCCTGCGATCATGGACCAGATCGACGACGACGACGAAGAGATCATGGCCCACGCCTTCTGGACCCTGGCCCGAATTCGAAGCTCCACACCTCGCGATCGCATCCGGGAGATCATCGAAGAAGAAGATCACGGCCTCCGCCGCTGCGCGGCACTGGAGGCCTTCAAGGGCGTGGCCACCGCCGACGACGCCACCTGGGCCCGCCGCCAATTCCAGGCCGCCGACCACGACACGCGCTGCCCGGAGATCAAATTTCGCAACCTCGACGATCGCATCTACCGCGTCGTCTACGGCGATCCGGTTCGCGTGGCCTGGCTCAAAGTGGTGGGCAACACCGATCCCTACTCCCATGAGCGCTGGCTTCGCCGCGTCATCGCCGACCCCGAAGAATCGGACTACGCCCGCCAGGTCGCCGCCGAGATCATGGAAGCCATGGACTAGCCCAGCCCTCCACGGCAGTCTTCAAAAGCAGGGTTCCGGTTGAACTTTCCGACCACCTCGTTCTAAGCTCTCAAAGCTAGATCCAAGTACCTGTATTCTGCCCTTTCGCCAACTGGCCCACAGACCTTCAATGTTTCGAATCAAGACCGACATCAAGCACTTCAAGTGCGACAGCCGCGACAAGGTGGAGCGTCTGATTCGAAACTGGGTGATCCGTCCCTCCGATCTGATCTATGACGACGATGGCGACTACTGGCGTCCCATCGGCCAGCACCCCTCGTTTGCCAAGATCTTTGCCTCCCTCGACGGCACCTACGAAGAACAGCCCGATACGGTGATCACCGACCGCGCGGCGAAGACCGCCGCCGCCGACCGCGAGTATGAACCCAACGGCGCCACCGACGCCGCCTCACCAGCTCCTGACGACTCACAACGGCCGAAATCGGCAATATTAAAACCAAGCCGCGGCGACGACAAAAGCGATGATGAAGCGGAACAGCCGCCGCAGGCTGCCGTACTGCGCCCCGGACCCGCCGCAACCCCGGAACCGGAGCCGGAAACCGGAGAACCGGAGCCGGAAGCCGGAGAACCGGAGCCGGAAACCGGAGAACCGGAACCGGAAGCCGGAGAACCGGAACCGGAAGCCGGAGAACCGGAGCCGGAACCCCTGCCTCCCGAGCCGAGCCCCGACGTCATCGGCGTCATACGGGACTCCGACGAAATCACCATGATGACCGATCGGACCCTCAATATGCTGATGGTCGATGGTCCGTCCAGACCGAAAGAAGATTCGGTGACCGCCTCCGAGGAGACCCGCACCGCAGCCCCCGACGAGCCAACCCAGCTTACCGAACGTCCCGACTTCGACGACGAATACGACGCCGTCGCCTCCGACGAGCCAACCCAGCTTACCGAGCGCCCCGACTTTGACGACGAACATGTCCCGGTCGCCGCCGATGAACCGACCCAACGCTCGGAGCGTCCCGATTTCGACGACGAGAATGAGCCGCCGACGCCCGAAGCGACCGCTCCCACCCCTTCCGATGACGAGGGTCCCGAGGTCGTGCCCCGTCGGCGTCCGGGACGTCACGGCCTGCCGGAAGAGGCGTTTACCACCGCCGAGATCAGCAGCGCCGAGGTCGACGACGACGATGAACCCATCGATGAACTCGGCGCGCTGGAAGCCGAGGACGCCACCCAACACGACGCTCCCATGGGCTCACCACGGGAGGCGAAGTCGAATTGGAATATCATCCTCGGTGACATGCCTGCCGACGACGAGGACGCCGACTCCGGTGGGGACGATCCTGTCGATCCGCTTCGAGAGACCGAAGAGATCGAGATCGTCGACCGCGGCGACGTAGCCGCCTCCGACGAGGACGATACTGTCGATCTGCGCAAAACCGATCAGATGTTTGGCGACGCCACCGACCTTGCATCGGCCCCCGCCGACGAAGTCGATGATGAGCAGCAGTACGTCCTCGAAGAAATTGCCCAGAAATCGGAAGACGACGCCACCAGAGGTGACGAAGAGGACGATACGACGCAGCCCCTCGAAATCGACGACGAGGCCCTGGACGACGCCTTCGATGACCTCGAGGAGTCGGCCATCGCCGCTCGTCAGGCCGACGAAGAGCAAGAAGAGGACCTCGCCGAGATTCCCATCGTCGAGGCTGTCCGCGATCCCGACGCCGTCTCCGAGGGCTATCATGTCGACTTTCTCTTCCCCGTCGGGCCCACTGACCACGCCCTGGCGCTGGGAATTGAGCGCTCTCAAATCTCTGAGAAAAGGCGCGATCTCTACTTCTCGCGTCCCGAACCCAAGAAGGGTGGTGAGCTGGTCCAACAGACCTACCAACTGGACGAACCCTCCGGTCAGCAAGCTACCTTGCCCCTCTCGGAGCTGGGCCGGCTGCCCCTGATGCTGGCCACAGTTGCCGCGATCGTGGTGCTCTTTCTGCTCGTCCTCGCAGCCGCCTGCTGAGCACAATCGACCGCTCTGACTCGACTCATCTCGCTCGACAGGACGTCCAGGGCGAATCACCCACGATATATCGCCACTTCCAATTGGCGGCCTCTTTGCAGGTAGCCGGATTCAATCCCACCCTCGGCGTCGCCTCTACCCGCTCGGGATCCTCGCGCCACACTGGATTTCCGGCCTGCAATTCGATCTCCTCACCCACGACCGTCTCCGTAAGCTCGAGCCCGATCTCCATGGCCTGACACAACTTCCCGGGCCCACTCATCAGCGACTTATCCTTTTGTCCCTCGTATTCCACCGCCTGGTCCACGAACCCCCGCCCCATCGCCATCCGCCCCAGCCCTGCAAGGGGGCGGCAGGCCCGAACCAGGATCGCCCCGGGGCCCGGACCCGAGGGAGCCCGCAGATTCAGACAGTGATAGATCCCGTAGATCCTGTACACATAGAGCGTCGCCGGCGTGGCAAACATGGGCCGCGTTCTGGTCGTTGGCTCTCCCTTTCGAGCGTGACTGGCCGCGTCATTGGCTCCCTCATAAACCTCCACCTCCACGATCCGCCCCCGCAGCTCCACGTCCTCCACAGTGCGCACCAGATCCCTTCCCAGCAGATCCCGGGCCACCTCGTGGATATGGCGCTCAAAAAAGACCTGGCCCAACGGTCTCGATGTCGATTCGCAAACCTTCGCCATTACCGATTCCTCCAAATATCGACCCCGCTGAGCCGGATTATCTCCCCCTTCCCATCCGTTTTTTCCAACAGCGGTTGATTTTTCTCGCTTCCGTGGAGACATTGTCCCCGCCTGGTCTTGTTCAACATTTCCAAACTCAGGATATTCTCATGGGCTTCATCCCTTCTGTCGTCGAAGAAACGCACCGCGGCGAGCGCGGCTGGGACATCTTCAGTCGCCTTCTCAAAGACCGCATCATCTTTCTCGGAACCCCGGTCACCGACCAGGTCTCCAACAGCATCATCGCTCAGCTTCTGTATCTGGAGAGCGAAGATCCCGAAAAGGATATCAGCCTCTACATCAACTCTCCGGGCGGCAGTGTGACCGCCGGCCTCGCCATCTACGACACCATGCACTACATCGGCCCCCAGGTCTCTACGATCTGCATGGGCCAGGCGGCGTCGATGGGGGCCCTGCTCTTGACGGCCGGAGAAAAGGGCAAGCGCTACGCCCTTCCCCACTCCAGAATCCTCATCCACCAGCCCATGATGCGCGGCGGCGTCGGTGGCCAGGCCTCGGATATTGAAATTCAGGCCCAGGAGATCTTGCGCCTTCGCGAGCGCCTCAACAAAATCTTCGTCGAACACACGGGCCAACCCTTCGAGCGCATCAAGGCCGACACGGACCGCGACAACTATATGAGCGCCGTCCAGGCCAAGGAATACGGCCTCATCGACACGGTCATCGACTCTCGGGGCGACCGCGGCGAAGACTGAGGGCTTCCAACACCGCCGCCGCGTCGTCTTTGATCGACTCCCCTCCACGCGGCGGCGGTCCCACACAGGAGGGACATCCCCCCTCACAGGGACATCCCTCCAGCAACTCCTTTGCCCGCTGCACGAACGCCTCGTGCTGCTCGAATAACCCCTCGCCAATCCCCACTCCTCCCGGATATTTGTCGTAGAGATAGATATGCGGATCGTAGACCGCCGGCATCACCCTTGCCGGCTCCTCACTGAGGGCCTCTCCTTTTCCGCTTCGCACCGTCAGCCCGTCATAGCCCTCACTCCACCATCGATCGTGGCTTACGGAGCCGATACATAGATCCAGATCCCGGGGATCGCACATCATCTTCAGGCTCGCCGCCGTGCGGAGCACCGTCCCCAGGCCCTGCACCAGTCGCGCCCACCGGTCCGGATCGGTCTCGAACCCCCGACCCAGTTCGGAGAACGCCCCGGCCCGAAGATGAACCCAATACGCCATGGTATGTAAGTCCAGCTCCGGAAGATTGAGCTCCCCGTATCCCACGTTTTCCCCGGTGCCGAATTTGATCTTCTTATACCCCACGAAGCGCTGGGTTACCCGCACCTCTCCAAAGCCTATCTGCGTTCGCTCCGGTTGACGCTCGTCGAAGGCATCCAGGACATGTACTGCCGAATAGTGAATGGCCGTCGTGTAGTAGCCGTCGTCGCTCTTTCGCACATAGGCCCGTCGCTCGTCATAATCCAACCGCTCCACCCGATAGGGCTCGCCACTGATCTGATAGACCGCGTTGGGATATAACTCCAGATGAGCGCTGTCGAAGTCCACCTCGGCAACCACATTCGGCTCCGGCCCCGTCTCGTCGACGACGACGAAATTCTCCTCCGCGATATTTCGAAGGCTCACCTGCGAGGCGGGATAGGTTCTGGTCGTCCACTTCCAGCGATCTCCACGGCGCTGGACCACCCCCATATGTTCCTGCAAAAACCCCAGGGCCTCCGACGTCTGTCGAGCGTCCAACTCCCCGAAGGCCTCGCCATCGGTCCACTCCAATTCGTAGCAGGCGCACTTGAGGTGCTCCACGGCGATCAATAGATTTGCGGCATCGATCCGCGCCGCCTCCGGGGAGCGCCCCAGAAAATAATCGGGATGATTGATGATGAATTGATCCACCGGATCATCGCCGGCCACCACCACGGAAAGGCTCGTCCCTCCCGTGCGTCCGGCACGGCCGAGCTGCTGCCAGGTCGAGGCGATCGTCCCCGGATAGCCCGCCGTAATACACACATCCAGGCTTCCGATATCGATCCCCAACTCCAAGGCGTTCGTCGACACCACCCCCTGTAGCCTCCCCGTGCGAAGCCCCCGCTCGATGGAGCGCCTCAGATCCGGAAGATATCCCCCGCGATAACTCGCCACCCTGTCGGCGAGCCGGCGCGTATCCCTTCCCCGCTCCAGCCTTCGCTTCAGTCTGTTGAGCAAGACCTCCACGGACCTCCTGCTGCGGGCGAATACGATGGTCCCGCAATCGCGCCGAAGCGCCTCCTGGGCCACCCGACAGGCCACACTCAACGGGCTCTGGCGCCGCATCTGCTCTCGATCCACGATGGGGGGATTGACGAAACACAGATAGCGCTCCGCCGCCGGAGCTCCGTTGTTGTCCACCAATTCGAAGTCCAATCCCGTCAGATTTTTCGCCAGCTCCTGCGGATTGGCGATGGTGGCGCTGGTGGCCACGAAGGTCGGCTCCACCCCGTAGTGCTCGCAGATCCGACGAAGGCGCCACAATACATTTGCCACGTGGCTTCCGAAGACCCCGCGGTAGGTATGGAGTTCGTCGACGACGATAAAGCGAAGGCTCTTGAAGAACCCGGCCCACTTCGTGTGATGGGGCAAGATCGCGGCGTGGAGCATGTCTGGGTTCGTCACCACCAACCGTCCGTGACGCCGGATCCTTCGGCGCACGTCCGACGGCGTATCTCCGTCGTAGACCTGGGCTTCCCAGCTTGCGTCGGCCCCGTCCACGGCCGCCACCCATTCGTTGAGCTCCGCCGTCTGATCTTGACTCAATGCCTTCGTCGGAAATAGATAAAGCGCACTTCCCCCGTCGAATAGGCAGTCCAGCACCGGCAGGTTGTAGCACAGACTCTTTCCGCTGGCCGTCGGCGTCACCACCACCGAATGCCGTCCCAAAAGGGCGTGCTCAACTCCCTCGACCTGATGGGTATATAGCTTCGAAAACCCACGCCGCTCTAGCATCTCGACGATCCTTGCATCGAGGTCCTGCGGCGTCGGACCGTATTGGGCCTGTCGCCTCGGAATATGCTCCATGGCCGTCACGTGCTTTCCCATACCCCGACCGGCCCGCCAGGAGCTTATCAGCGATCTCAACTCCCCCTGGCCCCGCTTTTCGTCTTGTCTCATTGAGGAAACCTCGATCTCCGGACTGCGTTTCACCTCTTCACTTCCCCGGCCGAAATGCCTCCACCACCTTCGGATCCGTATCCACATACGGCCCGTCCATCAACTCGATACAGTAGGGAATGGAGGCGAAGAGTTCGTCCAGAATCTCGGCGATGGACTTCGGACTCCCCGGAAGATTGACGATCAATGTCTTGCCACGAAGAGCGCCTACCTGGCGCGACAAGATCGCCGTGGGCACGTATTGCAGGCTGATCTGGCGCATCCTCTCTCCGAAGCCGGGCATCTCGCGGTCTGCCACGGACAGCGTCGCCTCGGGGGTGACGTCTCGCCGGGCAGGTCCCGTCCCGCCCGTGGTCAACACCAGTTGTGCTCCCCACTGATCGGAAAACTCCACGATGGCTGCCGCAATTTCATCGAATTCGTCGGCCACGATCTGGCGCTTGACCTCGAAAGGCGTCACCAGCGCTCTGTGCAGCCACTGTTCAATCGCCGGCCCACTGCGATCCTCGTATTCTCCCCGGCTGGCCCGGTCGCTTACCGTCAGGGCACCTACTTTCAGGACTTCATCACTCATCTTCGCTCCTTCTTGCCGAATTTCTGCCGAATCGCCTCCCAAAAAGAGCGCCGCACCTTCGCTTCACCGCGCACGATGACCACGTTGCCCGGCGCCTTCTCGCCAACGGCTTCCGGGATGTCGCCGAACAACGCTCGCTCCAGCCTGCTCGAGCGCGTCGCTCCGATGCATACCGTCTGAAACGACTCCGCCATCGTCACCAGAGCTCTCTCCACGTCGTCGTCGATCATCACCTCCACGTCGAAGTCGCCGACGTCAATGATGTCGATCCGCTCCACGTCCTGGGTTACGATCTCGCGTCCCCGGCGGCGCAATTCCTCCTCCGAGACGCCTTCCTCGGGGCGCACTACCGTGGCCAGCGTCAACGTCGCCTCCGGATCGCGACTGACCAATTCGGCGGCACGGATGATCGTGACGTCGGCATAGGGACCGTCGGTGACGAAGGCCACCGTTTTTCCGGCGCTGTCGTGACGGACCTTCGCGATCGTCACCTCGCAATTGGCCTCCTCCACAATGGGGTCGATAATTGAGCCCAGCACATAATCGCGCTTGTGGCGATGGCCCTTCCATCCCAGGACGACCTCATCGGCTTTCTCGTCGTCGATGACATTTGTGACGGCGTCGGCCACGTCGCGGCCGACGATGGCATGGGTCCTCATGGCAATCCCCAGTTGCTCCGACAACTCCACCGCCCGCTCCAGAAGCTCTTGCTGCTCTTCCATGCGCTCCTTTTCGGCCGCGATCTCCTGGGACAGCGACGTCTGATAGGGCACCACCACCACGTTGACCCCGATCAACTCCGCGTGCGGATATGGTGAGGCACTGGCCGCCGCCACCCGGATCAGCCCCGGCAATGCCTCCACCCGAGAGACGGGCACCACCACTCGGTAGGGCCTCTCTTTGGTGGGCTGGACCTCCATCGTCGTCGCCAGAGCCTCTCCCACGATCCCCTCTCGCTGCACTCGGGGCTTTCCGTAAAACCAATACCACAACAGGCCCACGACGATGATTCCCACCCCGCCCAGAAGTGGTCCCCAGTCCATCTGCGTCAAAATCCCCACTCCCGACGCCACACCGAAGAGTTGCAGCCAGGGATAGGCCGGCGACTTGAAGACCGGCTCGTACCAATCCGGATCGGCGACCCGAAAGGCGATCAGTGCCATATTCACCAGAATATAGACGATGATCTGAAATGATCCCGCCATCTTGGCGATATCCTCAACGGGCATAAACAAGATGATCCCCAGCATCGCTGCCCCGGTGATCAGAATCGCCGTCACCGGAGTATGGAAGCGATCGTGGACTTCGCCGAAGAAGGTGGGCAACAACTTGTCGCGGCTCAGGGCGAAGGGATAGCGCGAGGCCGTCAACACCCCGGCGTTCGCTGTGCTCACCAGAGCCAGCATCGCCGCCACCACGATCAAGGTCACCGCCCCGAACGCCGCCGTCGGATGGGTGAATAGAGCGCCCACCGCCGTGGCCATCGGCACATATCGGTCCTCCAGAAGGACACTGGCCTCCACCACCCCCACCAACACCGCCACGATCACCACGTACAATAGCGTCGTCACCCCCAGCGACAACAACAGCCCCAGAGGCAGGTTGCGCGACGGATTTTCGATCTCTTCGGCCACGGCCGCCACCTTCGTCACCCCCGCATAGGACACCAACACCATCGTCGTCGCCGTCAACAGTCCGAACAATCCCCCCTCTCCTCCCTCTCCATTGCCCGGATCGGGGGTCCAGAACTGATCGTAGTTTGCTCCGTCGATAAAAAACGCCCCCACGGCCACAAAGATCCCCAAAATGACCACCATCATCACCACCATCACCGTCTGAAGCGCTCCGGTGAGTTTGACCCCGAAGATATTGACGGCGATCAAAAACATCCCGATCACCACCCCCACCACTTTGAGCATCGATACCGTCCCCAGCTCCCACAGCGTCACCGTCTCCGGTACCCCGAGGGCCGTCAAATACCACATCCCTCCCAGCAGCGCTAAAGCTCCCTTGAACATCAGCATCAGCCAGGTCCCCAGCCCGGCGATCGTCCCCGCCCCTGGCCCCATCCCCTGCTCGATAAACGTATAATCCCCTCCGGCTTCCGGCATCGCCGTGCCCAACTCGGCAATGCTCACCGCCGCCGGCACCACCAGAACGGCGGCCACCAAAAATGCTATGATCACCGCCGGACCGGCCTCCGCCATCGCCACCCCGGGCAATACGAAGATCCCGCTTCCAATCATCGCTCCCATAGCAATGGCCACCACCGACCACAGCCCCAGATCCCGTTGCAACTCCTGCTTTTGCACCTTCGGCATCGCTTGCCCGTTTACTTATATGTGGCGATGAACGCACACCGCATGTTTTCTATCCGTATCGCTTACGTGGCATTTCACCGCCTCCGTGTAGTCTCACTCGATTCGAAACGCCTTCTTCAATTCGGAGACGATCTTGAAGTACTCGTCGCGGGGAAATTTCTGATTCAATATGTGAAACTCCGCATCCACAAGTCCCACACACCCGAAGCAGAACACACAATTGGAGCAGTCCTCGCTCAAGATCAGATAGGAGCTGTCCGAACAATTGCGGCATCGCACGCAGTAGTTGGAGTTGTGACAATTCTCACATTCTCGACATTGAGTGCATTGGCTGCACTCTCTACAATCGTGGCAATAGGTGCAGTAATAACAGTCTTCGCTATTGGTGGTGAACATGCAGTGAAAGCAGCGCTCACAGCCCTCGTCGCCGTGGGATCCGGGATTGTCCCTTCGGCTTTGGTGCTCTCTTTGAAGCCCCGAAAGGGCGTTTTCGAACTCACGACGCTTCCTGGGTATTTCTGTTGTCATTTCATCCTCCTGGTGGTGCTCGGCGGAAGTTCCGCGCCTCCTTGTACTCGTCAGCGCCGACGAAATACAACCTCTGTCCCCCCCCTGACTTCCGCTGACACGGAAATCTTCCGCCCATACTCCATTTCCTGCGGGGCTGAAATTTTTTCAAAATTTGCTTGACGCCCCCCCCCGGCTGGGTTAATTTCCCTCTTGCGTCGGGTCGTCTCTCACACCGTGATCCCCCCCCTTTCACGGGAGAGACATCATGCTCCTCCCTCTACACCATGAGCATGCCTGACGCACTCGACCAGTCCGGTCCCCCCCCCAAACCGGACTGGTCACCCGGAGCCTGTCTCCCCCCAGACAGGCTCACCCCCCCCATGCCCCCAGGGTTCTGTCCTGGGGGCATTTTTTTATCCCAAAATCACAACGTCTCTACCTGGAGACCGAGACCGAGACCGAGACCGA
Organism: Myxococcales bacterium; assembly: GCA_007131755.1. GTDB lineage: Bacteria > Myxococcota_A > Bradymonadia > Bradymonadales > Bradymonadaceae > SLJM01. The sequence goes on from SLPW01000403.1 coordinate 16,653, forward strand.
GACCGAGATCGAGCTCGAGCAACGAGACCGAGACCGAGACCGAGACCGAGACCGAGACCGAGACCGAGACCGAGACCGAGACCGAGCAACGAGACCGAGACCGAGACCGAGAACGAGAACGGCTTTACATAGATTTATTCCCGTGACTTAAGCGCAATTCAGAACCCGGTGGGGGAGAATCCGAGCGCAGCGAGGAGAGGGGGCAGTGGTGAATTCCCAACCGTCACCGAAGACCACGGACCGGATCCCCCTGGCCATCCCTCAATCGTCCTGCCACTGCAAGATCGGTCGCTGCTCTCCATCGGGAGCAGTACCGATGGTCCAGATCTGAGAGAAGTTCCAGAAGTTGAAAGAGTTCTCCTGGTCGAAGTCAGCGGTGACCATTGGAGCCGCTCCGTCGGTGCAGGTGCATTCTTCCTGATCCGTCGTGGTTTCGTCCCAATACGACCTTTGGACGTTATTATTAGAGACCACGTACCCGGCCAACCCTCCCACCTGGTCCCCATTGCTACTTTCGACAAACCCGGAGGCGTAGCAGCGATCTACGTTGCCACGAAGATTGCCCACCAATCCGCCGATCTGGCTATGGCCACTTACGGAACCCGTGGCATAGCAATCGCTGACTGTGCTCGATTGTTCGACATACCCCACGAGCCCCCCACTGTTGCTGAAGGTCAACGAGCCTGCTGCCGACACAGTTCCCGTGGCGAAGGACTCGGAGATGGTGCTTCCTGCTGCTAACTCTCCAACCAGCCCACCGACTTGACTGTCTGCCGTTATATTGCCCGAGACGTAAGAAGTGGTGATCGTGGTCTCAGAAGCCTTACCGACGAGACCTCCAACATATCGGCTGCCAGAAACGTCCACGTCTTCCAGTGCGACGTTTTCGATTCGGGCGTCATCCGTATAACCGAAGAGCCCCACATAATCTTCGTAAGCACTGATCATCAGGTGCTCTATCGTAAAACCGCGTCCGTCGAAGCTACCAGTAAAGGGGGAGTCTTCATCGACGCCGATGATTTTGAAATCACCGTCGACGTCAATATCGCCCATGACCAAAAAGTGTTTCTCCCAGCAGTTCTCGTCGGCGCCGATTGCGTTGAGGTGCTGCGGCGCGCAGAGTCGGTAGGGATCGCCTTCCGTTCCCTCACCGCCGCCAAAGGGAGAACCGCTCTCGTTACAGGAAATGAATTCTATGGTTCCTCCTGTCACGGCGACGGGATCTACAATGGAAAGAGTTTTTTCGCCCTCTGTTGTCGAGGTCATCGAACATACTGCGATACCACTCGTATTGGTCTCAGAGCACTCAGTATAGTCGTTGCCGTCGCCGGAAGCCTCAAATTCAGGCTTTATATTGACAACGGGATCGTTGGATGCATCGCGCAATTCGATAAATACCGCTCCTTCATCGACGTCGTCGGCCCTGAAGGGACCGCCCTCGCTCCAGATCGAAGAGTTGTCGGCATCAGCCACCGAGACCTCTTCGGAGAGCGTCCAGAATGTCGTTGGTGTGCTGGTCTCGAGAATTTCCCCGTCAATATTGTCCCGCAGGTATGCCTGGACGTGATACTCAACGTCAGGCTCCAGTCCTTCGACCTGTTGGGAAAAGTCCCCCAATTCAGTGGCCTCGCCCAGAGAGTGGCAGTTGATGTCGGTATCGACGGGATTGAATTCCGTATCCCAGCAAAAGCCGACTTCCGCAGATGAAGGTGGAGGCTCGATGATCTCGCCATGGAAAGTCGCCGACGTGGTCGTCACGTCTTGAACGTCTACTTCGGTGCTCAAATATTGGGGACACTCCGTCTCGCCATCGCATATGACGGCTTCCGACCCGTCGCATTCATACCTGTCGAGTTCACAGGGACCGCAGGAGTCCCCCAGATTTTCGAGAGGGGTGCAGCCCCCGCAGCCGTTGTCTTCGGATGCTCCCTCGCATCGAAGCCCTTCCGTTTCGTCACAGACCAACTCTCCGTCCTCACAAGGCCCACAGGAATCGCCTAATCGGACGAACTCACCTTCAAATTCGAAGGTGTCTGCTCCTGTCGGGCAGTCGTCGGGGTCAGCGTCGGGGACGTCCGTATCAGGGACGTCCGTATCGGGGACGCCCGTATCGGGGACTCCCGTGTCCGGGACATCCGTGTCCGAAATGCCGACGTCGCCTACACTCTCGTCTTCCGGGTCGTTGTAGATGGCGTCCAGGATTCCACAGCCGCTGAGCGTGACGAGGCAGATCATGGCCAGCGCCGTGACTGTGAATGGTGCGGAGCTGAAAAGCGCGGCGGGAGCAGAGTGGAGCGTGTGCAGGGGATTCATAGGGGCTCCTTTTGCTGCTTCGTCTCAGTCGGAGAATTGCTCTCTCAGCGTCGGTTCGAGCGCGTCCAGTGTGATATCCGTAGAGCTCGCAATATTCGTAGCAAGGACCGAGGATATGGCATCGGGATATTCGGAACAACCATCGTAAGGCGGCGGTTGACCCCCAACCGTCATCGAAGCCAGATCGCCGTGGCCATGCGACCCGTCTGGCCGTCTCGGCGATAGGAAAAGAAGCGCGCTGCGTCGGCATAGGTACAGAATTCGCCTCCCCAGATGGACTCGACGTCCAGGCGCCGCAGACGCCGGCGGGCCAATTCGTAGAGGTCAGCTACCCAGCGATCGTCGTTGAAGGGAGAGGGGCCGAAGCAATGTGCGGCGCCTTCGTCGGTGGCGAGGAAGGCTTCTCGGACCTCGGCGCCGATTTCGAAGACGTCGGGGCCGATGGCGGGGCCGAGCCAGGCGAAGATCTGAGCCGGATCGACCTCCATTGCATCCACCGTGGCCTCGACGACGCCGTCGGCCAGCCCCCGCCAGCCGGCGTGGGCAGAGGCGACCACTGTGGCGTCTTTGTCCCACAGAAGCACGGGAAGGCAGTCGGCGGTCATCACCGCACAGGCCACTCCCGGCGTGCGCGAAAAGCTGGCGTCTGCCTCTACGGGGTTGCCTGCAGCCAGCACTTCAGAGGCGTCGACGACCTTCGTGCCGTGGACCTGTGAGAGCCAGCAGAATTGCAACTCGTCGCCGAATTTCTCCTTCACTACCTCTCGTAATCTGCGGCGATTTTGCTGCACGTTAGCCGGGTCGTCGCCGACGTGGAAGCCCAGGTTGAGGCTGTCAAAGGGTTGTGGGCTCACCCCGCCCGCGCGGGTGGTGGAGATGGCGCCGATGCGGTCGATGTGGCCACAGGCTTGGTTTTCTACGGGGAAGTACATGGGTGGAATCTTTGTTGGTTGCGGGGTAAGACAAAGTCACGGTGAGCATCGGCGGATCAGGCGTCGGCGGGCTCATCATTGCTAACGTAGTCCAGCGACGAGAAGAGAAGAAATGGCATCGCCGGTCAAGACTGCAGTTCAAGATATACGCCGGTTGCGAAAGATCACCGCCGTATTGACCCGTCACGGTTTCTCCGCTGCCGCCCGCCGGGCGGGGCTGGGGGGCTTTTTGCCCGACCTCGAAGCGGACGGCGTCTTCGCCGACGACGACGAGGGCGACGAGCTATTGGGAGAAGACCGCTCCCAGGCGGCGATTCGCTTTCGGCGCGTCCTCGAAGATCTGGGGCCCACCTTCGTAAAGCTCGGCCAGGTGCTGTCGACACGGCCTGACCTGGTGCCCCGGGAGTTCATGGAGGAGCTCAAGAAGCTGCAGGACCAGGTCGGTCCCATGGACCTGGAGGTGGTGCACGAGCAGATCGAGACCAGCCTCGGAAAACCGCTGGAAGAGTGTTTCGAGGAATTCGACGAGAAGCCGCTGGCGGCGGCCAGCATCGGCCAGGTACATCGTGCGGCGACGGTGGAGGGAATGGAGTGCGTCGTCAAAGTGCAGCGCCAGGGCATCCAGGAGAAGATCCGCTCCGATCTGGATATCCTCTACTACCTCGCCCGCCTTCTGGAGGCGACGATCGAGGAGGTGGAACTCTACTCTCCAACCGATATCGTCAGTGAATTCGAAAAGGCCATCCTCGCCGAGCTCGATTTTCGCCAGGAGGCGGACAATATCCAGGAATTCGGCACTAATTTCGCCGACGTCGAAGAGGTATCGGTGCCCGAGGTGTATGACGAATACACCACGGCCGAAGTGCTGACGATGGAGTTCGTCAAAGCCCGAAAGCTCTCGGCCATCGAGGGAGGCACGGAAGAGGCGGAGAAGGTCCTGGAGAATTTGCTCGACGCCATGGTGAAGATGGTCCTCTACGACGGGTTTTTCCACGGCGATCCCCACCCGGGCAATATTCTGGTGCGCGAAGATCTGTCGTTGGTCTTCATCGACTTCGGGCTGGTGGGAAGGCTGTCGGCGTCGCAGCAAGACGATCTGATCGCGCTCATTCTGAACGTATTGGCCGGCGATGTGGACGCCATCAGCCGCGTATTGCTGCGTATGGGGCGTCCCGTGGGAAGGGTCAACCTGCGGGAATTTCGCGCCGATGTCGAGCGCATTCGGGGCGACTATATCGACTCCACCGTCGGCGAGGTCAACGTCAGCCAGTTTATCCAGGAGGTGATGGACGCCGCTCAGTATCACAAGATCCGGCTCAACCCCAATTACGCGGTGCTCACGAAGACGGCGGCCACCATCGAGGGCATCATGCGTCGGCTCAAGCCCGATATGGACGTTATGGCCCTGGGCATGCCCTATGCCCGGGAGCTCGCTATGCGCCGGTTCTCGGCCAAAAAGATCGCCCAGAGCGCAATCAATACCGCCGTCGGCTTCTCCAGCTTCGTCACCAAGGTCCCTCAGCAGATGGACCAGGTGCTCATGGACATGGAGAGCGGAAATCTCACCATCACGGTGCGAAACGAGTCGCTGGACCAGATGGGGGAGACCCTCAACACCATGGGGACCCGCATCTTTCTGGGCGTCATCGCCGCCGGACTCGCCGTGACGGCGGCGATCCTCCTCGCTCCCTACGAGGCCGAGATTCAGGGAGTTCCCATCTTGCTGGTGCTGGGGATCTTGTCGGCCCTGGGCGCCACCGGCCTATTCTGGTGGGCCCTGGGATGGCACGTGGCGGCGAGCCGAAAAGGCAAGAAGTTGAGGCTGGAGCCCTTTATGCGATTCTTTCGCCGCAAATAACCAATCATTCCCTGGCGCCTACAGGTCTTCGTCGTAGGTGTCGTCCGGATCGTCTTCCAACTCGTCGTAGTGCGGTCGGTCGGCGGGAAAGGGCACGGGAAGCCCGCTGGGAACTTCGTGAAGCTCCAGGTGAGTTAGATCTTTGGCTGCCGGGTCGGTCAAGGCCTGCATGAAGGCGATGAGGTCGTCGATCTCGTCGTCCGACAGGTGAGGTACGGCGAAGATCTCTGGCGAGACGGTGGCCTCGACGCGCTGACGCTCTGCATCTCCCGTATGCACCTGGCGACGAAAGACGGGCCCCAGATGACTGCCCGTGTAGCTCCACAATCCGTCGATGGGGTCCATCTTGTGGCGCAGCACGTCCTCCAAGGTGGGATAGACACCGTTGTGCATATAGGGGGCGGTCAACTCCACGTTTCGAAGAGGTGGAGTACGAAAGAAGAATTCCTTGTCCGGCCCGGCGTGGCTTCTGTGGGCGGCGCCCAGATCCATATTGTCCAGCGGCTCCGGTCCCCTGGTTTTGGGGGGGATGGCCAGATTATATAGTCGCTGATCGGTGAAGAGATCGCCGCCGTGGCACATGGCGCACTGGGCCTCGCCATAAAAGAGCTTCGCCCCGCGAAGCTGGCCCTCGTCGAGGGCCTCGTCGTCACCCGCCAAGAACTGGTCCCAGGGGCTTTCGGTGAGGGTGAACTTCTCCGTAAAGAACGCGGCCAGACCGTTCGCGGCGTGAACGAAGTGCAGCTCGTCGACGTCTCGGTCGGGATAGGCGGCCTGCAACAAGTCGCGATATTCCGGGATATCCAGGAGTCGGTCCATCAGGCGTCGCCAGGTTCCCTCCAGGTGGTGGTCCGGGACACCGCCCAATTCGTTGGAATTGCCGAAAATATCCGTCGTTCCCTGAGCGCCGCGCATCTCGTCGCGATCGTGGACGGGCAATAGATTCTGCGCTGCCAGGAGGCTATCTGCCTCTTCTGGCATGATTCGATAATAATGTCCCGGAAGTTCCGCATAGGAGCGCTCGTGGAAGACGACACGGCCATCGTCCAACTGCTCGAGCCGCGTGTCCCAGAACATGGTGCTCAGCTCCGACTGTCCTCGGTTGAAGATGTCGGGAGAGATTCGCGGCGTAAACCGGTGTTGCGGACCGGGGCGGCGATCGCCGTGCTCGTCGATGAACGACTGGGTGCCGGCGGAGATGGAGAATTCGTCGGCCGTGCCCTGATCCATCTGGTGGCAGAAGGCGCAGTTGGTATCTTTCGGACCGGACAAAATGGGGTCGAAGAAGAGATTATGACCCAGCTCGACCTTGGCAGGATCGGTCTGCGGTTTTTCCAGCGGTGCCAGGTCGAGAGGCTCGACGAGCTCGCGCACTTGCTCGGCGGTCACCTGTGGTGGTTGGGGATCGTCGTTGCCGACGTGCTCATCGTCGTCTTCGCCACAGCCCAACAAAAGGCTCATCGCCACGAAAATGGCGACCCATCGAAATTTCCTCGTCATGGCGCTCATCGATACCACCTCGGCAGAAAATTCACGACACATCAACCATGGCGTCATATCGCCAGTATATCACAACGGTTTTCGGCGTAGAATTGAGAGCGTCAACAAATCGGGCCCGGCCTCTACCTGGAGAGACCGGGCCCGTAAGCTCTTCAAGACGTCGAGAGCCTCAGGACTTCACCATCTCGCGAAACGTCTGGACGACGCGGCGGCGGCTGATGAAGGCGAAGCCGATCATCACCATCACCACAAGTCCCAGGGGTTGTCCGGAACCCGTGGCGGCACAGCCACCACATCCGGAGTCAGCCTGGGTCTGGCTTTGACCGTCCTGACCGCTGCTTCCACCTCCGGGGCCGCCGGTTCCCACGTCGTCGCCGCCGGGAACACCCGTATCGTCACCGAAGATGGGGCCGGCGTCTCCACCGCCGTTCTCGTCGGCACAGGCCGGATCGTCGGCGCAGTAGGGGTCATCACAATCGACCTTTCCGTTGCCCGTATTGTCCACACCGTCGTCGCAGATCTCCTTATAGGCCAGCATCTCAGATGCGTTCCAATCGTGGTGGAGGATCAACTCGTCGACGCCGTAGCTGGGAACTTCCACGGAGACCAGGACCGTCAACTGATCGTCGTCGCTGAGGAAGTCCACATTCGACAGGGACAGTCGCTGCTCCACGCCCGTAACGGGGTTGATGGCGCTGACGCCCAATCGATACATGGTCTCAAAGATGGTAAACGGCGAGCTGCTCAGTCGAATCTTGCCCTTGGCCCCGATATAGGTACCGGCGTCACTGGCGGCGAGGGCCTTTTCGCCCATCTGGAGGCGATTGACCTCGTAGGGGCTGTCCTCGAGCAGGGGACCGATGTCGAAGGGGATGACCAGATCAATGGTTCCCCCGCTGCCCACGGAGTTGGCGTCGATCTCCATCGTCTCGTGGATACGACCGATCTGAGCGTTGAGTTCGAGGCCCGTGGCACGGGTGTCGAGGACGTCGGCGTTATTGGACTGGCTGCCCGTCGTTCGCACCAGGGTGGTGGCGTATTCATCGTCGCTGGCGAAGATGATGCCCGCCTCGGCGCTGTTGGAATAGGGGGCGAAGGGAGGATCCGTGGGATCGAGGGGATCGAACTCTCGATCGACCTCCCAGCCGTCGGCGTAGCCGTCGCCGTCGGTGTCCGCATTGAGAGGATCCGTTTGATATTCGTAGATCTCCTCGAAGTCGGTGAGACCGTCGCCGTCGGTGTCGCGGTTTTGCAGGGCCTCTTCGGTATAATTCGAAGGATCAGCGGGAGTGCTGGCGTCATGGGGGTCGTAGCCGTAGGCGATCTCCACGGCGTCGGGGACGCCATTTTGTGTGGTGTCGCGCTCGAGCAGAGACTCCCAACTATAGTCCTCGGGGCTCGACGGGGTGTCCGCATCGAGGGGGTCATAGCCGTAGATGATCTCGATATAGTCCGGCACGCCGTTCCCGTTGGTGTCGATGGTGGTGTAGGGCCAGAAGAAGATCGGGTCGTCGGCGCTGGTGGGGTCGCTTCCGTAGATATAGATCTCCTCGTAGTCGGAGACCCCGTTTTCGGAGGTGTCGCGCCCCATCAATGCTTCTTTGGTGTAATTTTCGGGATCCGCCGGCGTGTCCGGATCGAGGGGGTCGTAACCAAAGGCGATCTCCACTGCGTCGGGGACGCCGTTGCCGGTGGTGTCGCGCTCGAGCAGGGCCTCCCAGGTATAATCCTCCGGATTTTCGGGCTCCGTGGGATCGAGGGGGTCATAGCCGTAGATCTCCTCGATATAATCGGGCACACCGTTTTCGGTACTGTCCTCGTCCTCGGGGACCTCCCATTTGGGTTCATCCGAATTCCAGGCTTCCGGTGGCGTCGTGGGTCCGGAGTCGATATCGCATTCGACGAGGGTCGGGCTGCCGCTCGAGGGAGCTCCGCCCAGGCCTCCTTCGTTGACCACCAATGTGCTGCCGGCGCAGGCGGCCACCGGCTGACCGGCGGCGCCACTGACCATCACCGAGACCGCCGAACAACTGCCGTCGAGGCACCCGGTCCAGGAGCGCTGAACGATTTCGATGATCTCCGACTGCCCGGCGGGGATCTCCATCTGACGCTGAATTGAGGGCTGCGTAAAGGCCGCCGGATTGTCCGGAAGGGGGATGCACTCACTGGGGTTTCCTGTGGTGCTGCCCGGGGTCTCGTCGCGGAAGGCGATGGGGAAGACGTCGCCCTCCGGCATGGCCACCGTATAGGTCTGAGGGGTGGCGCCGATGGCGATGCAATCCTCGTCGTGGAAGAGCTCCACGCCGGCATTTTCCATCTCGCAACTATTGGGATAGGTCACCTGGTCGCAACCGCATACCGGATCATAGCCGGCATCCGAGCAGTCCGCCTTGTCTTCCTCGTCTGGCTCATCGACGACGGCCCCGGCGCAGACCGCCTCGTGGTCGTATTCCGGAAGTGGCTCGTCCGGAAAGTCCTCCATCTCCGTCTCCGACTCCACGTTGGCACTATTGGCCTGGAAGATTCCGTGGAAGGTATGATTGGAGTTGTTCGAGACCTCGTAGCGAAGAATATTGGCATGGCCGGCGTGGGTGGGGATGATGGCCTGCTCGTTGATGAGGTCTACGCTGACCGCCGCCTTGCTGCTGTCGTCGGGAGAGGGGTTGCCCAGGCATTTGATCTGTTCGTTACAAGCCGTATTGACGTTGATGGTTCCGATGCCCAGTAAACGCTGCATCCACAGCGGAGGCTCGATGGCGATCGTGATATCGCCTTCCAGGATGCACTGGCGTTGGGGGCCGGGGTCGAGATCCATATTCAGATCGACGCGGTTCAGTCCCGTGCCGACGGTGGTCTCATAGGACGTGGCGCCGGTGAGAACGTAATCTTCCTGTTCTTCGCCGAATTCTCCACAGCGGCCCTGCAATTCAAAGGTCGCCGGGACTCCGAACGCCACCTGATCGCAGGCGGGGTGGCTCGCAGCCTGTGTCAAAAAGACGCTGGCTTGAAATTCGCCGTCGATTGTATTGGCCTCATCGGTCACTCCCGTATGAGGCGTCACAAGCGCACAGTTGATGGCTACGCCGCAGTCCGAGGGGGGTGGTCCCAGACAGGCCTCTGCTTCGTCGAGCTGAAAGGTGCTCAGACCAACGAATGCCGCCGTCGCACATCCAAGGCCGGCTATGACCTTTGTCCATCTTCTCATCGTCTCATCTCCCGTTTTGACATCGTAAGCTTCGCTCAATCATCTATTTTGGGACACAACCCGTGCTATTTTTCGGGGTCTTTGGTCTCGAATGGTTTCGGGGTGGTGCAGCCTCGAAATGAGCTGTCGCGACGTAAAGACCCGGAGTGTCTCCCGCAGCGCAGTATGTGCCTGCAAATTGGGTTGGCTCGATGCTAGCAGGTGTGGCGGAATTCGACAAATGTCGGACGCCAATATTTTATATTTGAGAGCATCGCTGGCCCCCGGCTGGCTTGTGGTGAGGATGGCCTCGGCTCGGGCGAATCGTCGATTCAATTCAAGGAGATCAGACGGGTCCCGTCGAGGGAGCAGTAGTGACACTGGTCGTTGAATTTCGTGCCGCAATCGGGGCAGATCCGTCGGCGAACCCCGAAGCCCGTCGACGGCAGCGCCCCGGGAGCGGGGCTCGACGCCGGCAGCAGAGTGGTGCCGTCGGCGGGACAATGGATCTGATCGGGAGGGGCGACGAGACCGCATTGGCGACAGCGATTGAACGGAAATGGAGGCGCACCGACGGCGCCGGATTTACCGGGATTAATGACCACCAGCAGATGATCGTCGCGAGGACAGACCTCACGGTCGGTATCTGCTCCGTGCCAGCCACAGTGCGTACAGATCCGGAAGCTCGGAGCTTCGGCGACGGTGTGGCTGGAGTCGAGCAGCAGGCGATGGCCATCGACGGAACAATGGCGCGCCCTCCCCTCGTAGCGTCGGCCACAGTCGGGACAAAAGCGCCGTGGAATCGCCTGCGCCGGTTGCGGGGCCGAATTGGATTCGATGGCCATCGCCGTCAATGGCGAAATATCGAAGGGGCAGACGTCGAAAAAGCTCGGAAAGGTGCGATGGCACTTCGGGCATTGCCGAAACGACGCCCCCACGGAGGAGGAAAAAAATACCTCTTCGGCCTGTGAAAATTCACCGCTGGCGTCGAGCTCGACGCCCGCCGCCTGGGCGGCCCGCTGTGGCGACGGCGCAGGGAGTTCGGGGACGGCGTCCCCAGCCGTAGAAGTTGCGCCATCAGTTGCCCTTGCGCCGTGAGTTGAGCGATACCGCCAGGCCGACCCGCCGGCGATGAGCAACATCGCCAAAGCTCCCACC
>SLPW01000005.1 GCA_007131755.1 Myxococcales bacterium
CGCCTTTCCCCACTCCAAGACTGCGAGCAAGGGCAAGGACATGGGCAAGGGTTAGTTCGGGCCCGGGCCTGGGACAGGGCCTGGGCCAGGGATCGAGCATTCCAAGTTGTGGGCAACGTTGAGGCCCCGGCCCTCGCCCCGGCCCGCCTTTCCCCACTCCAAGACTGCGAGCAAGGGCAAGGACATGGGCAAGGGTTAGTTCGGGCCCGGGCCTGGGACAGGGCCTGGGCCCGGGATCGAGCATTCCAAGTTGTGGACAACGTTGATGCCAGGGCCAGGAGGACCTCGACCACATTGAGTTCTACAACCGCTCAAGGTGGATCCCCCTGGTGTCGAGCCGCTACGTGGACATGGACATCCACAATAAGATGATCCCGAGGATCACGGCGCCGACGACAATGCCGACGATGACATCGCGAAGCGCCGACGGTGATTTTTCAGCCTGTGGAGCAGGCCCGGCGGCGGCGTGGGGGTTCTGGGCCTCGGCGGGCATATGCCCGATATTGGCGGTCTGTCGCAACTGTCGATTGGGCCGGCGCCTCGTAGAGGAGGTCGACTGGTGATGCGAGTTTGCCCGGTGCGAAGGCTCCGCTGTCGCCACAGGCTGCGCCTGGGCGGTGAAATTTTCGGGGTTGCTCTCAAAGGAGCGCCGGTGCTCGATGGTGGGGTCGTCGTCGTAGGCGCCGAAGTGGGGATTGTGCGCACTCTGACCATGGAGAGATCGCTCTACCTCTTCGAGCGACGGCCTTCCGTCGGAGCGGGGCGTCGTCCTGGCCTCGGTGTCCGCCGTGCCCACCTCCGGTGGGTCCGTGGCCAGGGGGACGTCGTCGGTATAGGATCCGACGCCGGGAAGATCGAGGCGGCGCAGATCGTCGATCATCTCCAGGGCCGTGTCATAACGCCGCCCCAGATCTTTGGAGATGGCCTTTTTGATGATATCCACAAAAGGGGAAGAGCGCACCTCGCGGGAGAGTTTGATGGGCTTTTCGGAGCCCTGAAAGATCACCGTATCGTAGATGCTCTCAATCTGGACCACTTTGGTGCCGGAGACCATCTCCGCCAGGATGAGCCCCATGGCGTAGATATCGGCCTGGGGGCCGACGTCGCGCTTATGGACCAACTCCGGGGACATATAGGCGGGAGTGCCCACGAGGGTGCCGGCGTTGGTGATATCGCTTCGAGACTCGCTGTCCAGCGCTTTGGCGAAGCCGAAATCCAGGACCTTGACGTGGCCTTTGTCCCCATCGTCGACGAGATAGATATTGGCCGGCTTCAGATCGCGGTGGATGATATCCATGCTGTGAGCGCAGTGGAGGGCGGCCAACGATTCGATGGCGATGCGCCGGGTCAAGGGCTCGGACAGCGCGCCGTGGTGGCGCAGCAGGGCCTTCAGGTCCGTGCCCTTTAGATACTCCATGGCCATATAGGGCAGATCGGCGGCGGTGTGGCCGTAGTAGTAGACCCGCAGCACGTGGGGATGGCGAAGGCTGTAGATGAGCCGCGCTTCGCGATCGAATCTCTGGCGAAGCTCTTCCTCGTCATGAGGCCCGGGCTTGAGGACTTTCAGGGCCAGGGTTCGCTTCTCCAAAAGGTCCGCCACCTTATAGACCGCCCCGAAATTGCCGTGGTCGAGCTCCTCTTCGACCCGGAAGACGTCGTCGATGACGTCGCCGACTGATGGCATTCTGGACATAAAATTGGTACTCGCACGCAAAGATTTGGCCAAAAGGGCCCACCGATAATGGCGCTGACGCCGGTGGGTTGCAACCCTCCAGACAGAAGAGAGAGGACAGAAGGCAGAAAGCAGAAAGCAGAAGGCGCTAACCCCCCTGCGTCTTTGGTCCCCGTCTTGTGGGAGCGCGGGCTGCCAGCCCGCCATGCGGCCAAGCTGGCCGCGCTCCGGGGTGCCGGGAATGGATCCGGTCGTCGACGGCGTTGCAATCGAGCGAGAACTGGCGAATCCTTCCCGCAGCGATTATATTCGCCACCATGCATGCCGAGGGCGCTCGACGCTGCCTGTCGTCGGTCGCCCAGCTCAGGCTGTGCCAGGCCTTTTGAGAGGCTGGGAAGGGTCGTTGTTCCCCGGCGATAGTTTGCCTATGTTCTTGTGCGCGTGAACGTGATCCCGGTGGGCATGGTGCTCGCGGGATAGTCCGAATGAGCCTTTAGGAAATACATGAGATTTCTACGCGGAAAGGGCCGTTATCTGGTGGCGGCCATCGCCCTTGTCATCGCTTTCGCCTTGAGCATCCAGCTCGGAGAGCGGGGCGTTCAATTCGATCTGACTCATTCGTCGGCCTCTGCCGAGGAGTCCGGTGACGACTACAATCTGTCGTCGCTGCAGATCTTCAACCGCGCGATTTTGCAGTTGAAGGAAAATTATGTGGAGCCCGAGCGCATCGAGCCGACGAAGATGTTGTTGGCGGCGCTGGATGCGGTGCAGAACGAAATTCCGGAGTTCGTGGCGGATTACGATCGGGACGTCGATGTTCCGGAGACCATCGAGGTCCAGGTCGTCGACGAACGCCAGACCTTTCGGGTGGGCTCGATGGAAAGCCTGTGGGAGATGAGCCTTCGCCTAAAGGATATCTTCGGCTTCGTGGAGAGGCATCTTCCCGAAGATCCGGATCGGGAGATCGCCGAGATCGAATATGCAGCCATCAACGGCATGGTCCGTGTCCTCGATCCCCACAGCGGTCTGTTGACCCCGACGCATTACAGGGAGATGCAGACCCAGACGGGAGGCGAATTCGGTGGATTGGGGATCGTGATCTCCATCCAGGACGATCAGCTCACGGTGATCAGCCCCATCGATGGCACCCCGGCGGCTCGAGAGGGTATCCAGGCTCAAGATCGCATCACCCGCATCGGTGAGGAATCGACGGTCAATATGAACCTCAACGAAGCGGTCAATCGTCTTCGGGGAGAGCCGGGCACGACCATCGATATCTGGGTGGAGCGCGACGGCTGGTCGGAGCCGCGCCAGTTTACGGTGGAGCGCGATATCATCGAGATCGAGAGCGTGGAGAGCGAGCCGCTGGCGGACAAGATCGGTTATCTGCGGGTCAATAATTTTCAGGCCAATACCTACTCCGATATGCGCGAGCACCTGACGGAGCTTCGCGAGACCATGGGAGGAATCGACGGGTTGATCCTCGATATGCGCGGCAATCCAGGGGGACTTCTGGAGCAGTCCATCCGCATCAGCGATATCTTTTTGGAAGAGGGGACCATCGTCAGCACCGTGGGCCACGGCGACCGCCTGCGCGAGACCCGTGAGGCCAGCGCCTCCAATACGGAGCCCGGCTATCCGATGGTGGTATTGGTCAACGAGGGAAGCGCCTCGGCCTCGGAGATCGTCGCCGGCGCCCTGCAGCAAAACGACCGCGCCATCGTCGTCGGCGATATCACCTTCGGCAAGGGTACGGTACAGATTCTCTACGAATTCCCCGACGACTCCGCCCTGAAGATGACGGTGGCCCAGTATTTGACTCCCGACGGAACGTCGATCCAGAACAAGGGAATCGTCCCCGACCTTCAGGCCATCCCGGTGCAGGTCGAGTCCGGGGCGGTGCGCCTATTCCGCTCTCAGTTGATGCAACGGGAGCGCGATATCGAGACCTCTTTGGAGAACCCCAGCACTCGCCCCGACGACGAAGGCCCCCTTCGTCATATCCGTTATCTCGACAGCGACGCCTTCGACGAGGACGCCGAGCCCAGGGATCCCAACGAGTTCGAGATGGACTTCGAGATCACCATGAGCAGCCGGCTGTTGAAAGCGGCGATGGAGCACAACCGACGTTCCGGAATGTTGGAGACGCTGCAGGATGACCTGGAGGAGATCTTCGAGACGGAGATGGAATCCATCAAGGAGGGGTTGTCGCAATTGGACATCGATTGGAGCCAGGGGTCCACGCCGGCCGATCCGTCCTATGAGTTAAACGTAGAGTCGTCAGCCCATGGCGAGGCTGTGTCGGCCGGGGAGTCCGTCGAGATCACCGCGTCGTTGACCAACCGCGGCTCGGAACCGATGTACCGCGCCAAGGCTCTGACCCGTAGCGACAGTCCCCAGCTTCGTCACCGGGAGTTCATCTTCGGACGCGTCGATCCCGGCGAGACGAAGTCCTGGACGGTGGAGGTCGACATTCCCCAGGATGCACGTGATCGCCACGATCGCATCAAATTCACGGTCAGTGACGACACGGAGGAGCTCGGCGACGACTACCACTACGACCTGCGCATCGAAGGGCGTGCGCGTCCCCATTACGCCTTCAGCTACGAAGTGGTCGGTGACGACATCCACGACGGAATGCTGCGTGCCGACGAGCAAGCCCGACTTCGGGTCCACGTTATGAATCGCGGGGAGGTGGCCGGCGAAAATGCCACCGTATATCTCAAGAATAAGACCGGCGAAGAGATCTACCTCGAGCGCGGCCGCGATGTGATCAGTGGCCTGGGAGCGGGCGAGCGAGAGAGCGTCGATCTGCTCTTCGAAGTCAATGCCGTCCCCGAAGGCGGCTATGCCACCTTGGAGCTCGATATCTACGACCGGGGATTTCGCGAATTCACCCAGCGCGAGTTCAAGATCCCCGTCGTCGACGAGGCGCAAGACGTCAGTGCCGTAGAGGGGGCGGCCACGGTCACGGCATCCATGACCACCCTCCACGTCGGCGCCGGTGAGAGGAGCGATCCCCTGGCGGCCGTATCCTCGGGCGCCGTGCTTCCCGTGATCGCCCGCAGCGGGGACTGGCTCAAAGTGGAGCTGGCCGATCGCAACGGCTGGGTGCGGGCCGACGATGTCGACTTTGAGCAGGGAGCCTCCGCGGAGTTGGCCGGCGTCGATGACATCAAGAAATTTCAAAAGTCCCGCGTCCAGCTCCGCCCGGACGGTCTGTTGACCTCCCAGCGCCACATCTCACTTCAGGGCTTGTTGGAGGACGATTGGAAGATCGACGACTACTACATCATGGTCCAGCATCGCGCGGGGCCGATGGACGTCAACACCAGAAAGCTCGCCTATCAGCGCGTCGGCGAGCCCCGGGCGGACTTCAACACCGACATCCCTCTCTTCAAGGGGATGAACGAGATCACGCTGGTAAGCCGCAATGAAGTGGGAATCACCTCTCGGGAGACAATCTACGTCTACCGGGAGTGAGGGATTCACTCGATAGGGATCTATTGTCGGACTGCAAGACAAGGGTTTCGGAGACGATAGCCTCCGGGCTATCGGCAGTGACTGCGACGATCGGCGTAGGACTGCCGATGCGCGGGAGCACATTGTCTCCGAAAAGGCCTTCCCATGACGAGTCTGTGCTCTGCGAGCCACTCGTGCGAAAAATGACCAGGTAGTGCTACTCGGTATTTTCTCGAATCCCGATGATGGTCTCGATCAATTCCGTCGCCAGGTAGGTGAATAGCAAAACCGAGACGGCCCACACCATGGGCATGATCACGATGCCGATGAGTCCTTCGGCGAAGAACATCATGGCCATGCTTCGGTCGGCGATCAGCGCCTGCACGCCGACGAAGGGAATGGCCACGATGACGGCCACGAAGAAGGCTTCACCCCAGCCACGCATTCCTCCGGCCATGGCACGCAGAATCGTCGTGCTCACCGGCTCTTCTGCGGCCTTCGTCGCCTCGCGAGCCTCTTGAAAGACGTTCACTCCGTGAATGCACATCAGAACGGCAAAGCAGAAAGACGACGTCAGAACGGCGATGACAGTGATGAAGACGTCGCGGAATCCCAGCCAGTCGTCGGTGAGCAGTGTAAAGCTCAAATAACAAGCTGCCAAAACCGCCACGGCTCCCATCAGCCCCATCAAAATTCCGATCACCGTCGCCATACGGGGCCGAAGAAACTGCGCTACCGTTTCGGCGAAGCGCAGTCCCGTCCCAAATTTTTCGGACAGATCTGCGTCGTCGCCTTCCTGTGTGGAGGCATTGCTGGATGATTGGTTGGGTGAAGTTGGGTCGACCATGGAAAAGCCCCTTCGCTTAAGCGTCAGATAAGCGGCCAATCATGGCCACAGTGCAAAAGCGAGGGGTACCGCTGCGAACGGACCCTGTCAACAACTGACATACCCGAAACGGTCAGTCGCCCTCCCCGCATACCTCCACATCTCCGTCTGCTTCTTTTTTAGCCCCGGCCGACTGTTGTTCAAGGAGCCCGGGGGTCACGGACTTATTCCAAGTCGGGATCGATCGTCGCCAACCCCTCCAATTCATCGATGGAGGCGAAGGCGGTGGTGCTGATGATGAAGCCGCCGATGACAGTGGCCACGAAGACTGCCAGATACGGGAGTGGCCACAGCAGCGCTCCCACAGCCGCGTGAATCATACCGCCCACGAAGCCGAGCACCAGTAGGGGGGTTGCTAACAGAGCGGCGACCCCGGCGACGGCGATCATCAACAGGATGGCCATGACCAAGACATGCCAATGTCTCTTGGAGCGTTCGAAGGATTCCCTGAATGCATCTCCGATGGCGTAATCTCGAACCACTACCAGATAGGGGGCTTGTCCAAGGAAGAAGGCGGCGGCCCAACTCAGGGGAGGGCAACAAAGGGTGACGATCATGGGAAGTATGGTCACCACGGCTTTGAAAAAATCCGACAGTCCTTCTTTCGCCAACTCCACCGGGCCAGGCAGTTCGGTAGAACGGTCAAAGAGCAATTTGCTCATCGGTCTGTAGAAGGTGACCTGCAAACCGGCGAGGACGATCACCAACAAGGGGGTGATGGCCCAGGTTATGCATCCCAGCAGGAATCCAATGAACCCGAGGATGAATTCCAGCGGGCCAGGGGCCAACGCCACCACCGAGTTCAGACCGCCGTAAAAGAAGGCCCAGATCATGTACAGGATGACGATTCCAATGAATACCTGCAGCAGTGAGCTATCCTTGAAGCGTCTTCCCGCCAGTCGCAGACGGTCGATGAACTCCCCGAAATCAAATTGATTGTCCGCAAAGGGGTGGTCCAGGCTCGCCTCGGAGGCTCCTGCGGGCACCGGTGCCTGGTCGTCGGGAATTGCTGTTCCGTCGGAAGGGTCGTGTCCATCGCCGTTGGTCATCGCTGTCTCCTGAGTTCAACTGCCGTAAAGAAGGTGTCTCCTCATCTACATAAACGGCATTGGCGGTGGGCGCAATATTGCAAAAAAAATACAGGTCCACCGCCCGCCGCCAGTTGTCGTCTTTCCCTGGGCTCTGGTTGGCCAGTGATGGAGGGAAGGGAAGGCCAAGGAACGTGTGTTCCGAAAGACGTCTCGCGGCGGGCGATGGACCCGCATTGTGCCGTTGACTATAGGGAAGAAGGATAGTCCTGCATATCCCCCAAACGAGGGAAATTTCAAAGAAATCGGCCGATCTCACTTCACGTTGTTTAACGTTTTTTGGTGAAGATGACCGATTCAGGGGAAGTGAGCAAATTTGACGGCGAAGCCCTCTCCCGGGCGGTGCTCCACCCAGGAGACCACCACTCGGTCGTCCTCTACGATCAGCTCGGGCCACCAGGCGACACGACCGGGATGGGAAAGGGTGATGGGCTCTTCGAAGCCGGGGACGTCGGTGACGATGACCGAGGTTTCATCGCGAAGTTCCATCCACGCCGCGGCCAATTCTCCCTCTTCGCTCACCGGTTCGACCCGGGGGAGCCAGGAATGAGTGGGGTAGCTATCGGATTGTCGATCAAGGGCGACGGAATCCTCGAAGCTATCGTCGGTGAGATTCCACCGACGGTAGCGAGCGTCCGTATCGGGTCGGCGGTCGGCCTGATAGGTCCAGGAGATGAGAGCCTCCTCTTCGTCGAGTAGAGTCAACCGGGGATCGGTGTGAAGTCGTTCGTAGAGGTCGCCGGCGTCGTCGATGCGCTGGACGTCGGCCCAGGTCTCACCACCGTCGAGGGAGAAGGTGCCGTAGAGATCCCACTGAAAAGCTCGGAAATCCGTCCAGGCGACGACGATGGTGTCGCCTTTGATGTCGACGGCAGGATGCCACTGGTGACCGCGCGTATTCGGTGGGTCGACTTCCGGGGGTCCGTCGACGGCGACGGGCTCGGCGAAGGTGGCGCCGCCGTCGTCGCTCAATGACAGATAGACGCGCTCATGGCCCGTGTTCAGGTCCGTAAAAACAAGGGCGACGGTGTCTTCGTCTGCGGCGAGGGCGGGGAGCCAGGACTCGCTGACTTCCTCACCGATTTGTGGGATCTCCACCGGCGTGGTCTCGCTTTCACCGAAGCGCACACCGTGAAGGATGCTCGAGCCGGGCTGGGGCACCCACTGATAGACGATCACCGCCTCTTCGGCCTCGTTGAAGACGATGGCCGGCGCCAGGGAGTCGGCCATGGCCGCTCCGGCTGGTTCCAATTCCTCATGGCGCAATAATTCGTATTCGCCGTCACCGTCGTTCCACTCCAGAAGCGCCGCCTCCACATATTGGATGCCGTCGCGCTCGACCTGCCAGGCGGCGGCGAGTCGGTCCTCACGGGAGGCCAACCTGACGCGTTGGGAAGGGTCGGCGGTGAATTCGCCGAGGATTTGCGTGGTTTCGCTGCCCCCGTCACCGCTGCCCTCCTGGTAAACCAATTCCGAGAGGAGGTCGCGGCCCACCACGCTGTCCACATAGGCGTTCTCATGGGGTTCGCCGGCACCGGGCAATAGCGCTTCGCCCAATTCCCGTAGCTGCTCGCGGCGTTCCTGGAGGCTCAGGCCGGGATCGTCGTCGCCGGGATCGTCGAAGGCCCAGGGGCCGATCTCCAGAAAGCCGGGTCGTTCATCTTGTCCCACGAATCCCCCGAAATCCACGCCCGGGTGGGCCTGACCCCAGACGACGGCCTGACCGTCGAAGCTCATGCCCACGAAATTGCCGGTCAATACGGGCATCGCTCCATAGCGGTAGGACGGATATTTTTGGACCGCTGCCCAGCCGCTCTGAGTGAGAACGTCGGGCAGCCATTCCTCCTGGTCTTCGTGCTGTGTGATGGTCCACCCGCTGAACGCCTCGGGCTGGACCTGCAGGGTCGAGCCCAGAAGTCCCAGGCGGTCGTTGGCCGGTGGCATCCAGGCGTCCTTGCTGGTGAAGATGCCGAAGCGCTCCGGTCCCACCTCGACGGGTCGAAGTGACTCCAGCGGCCCGTAGGAGAG
>SLPW01000501.1 GCA_007131755.1 Myxococcales bacterium
ACGACGATTTTGGTCAACTCGGGTCACCGGTCAATCCCACACCTGCACCGTCAGACGATCACGGCGGGGTGAGCATGGGACGTGGCGCTGCTCCTCCTCCGCCCACTGGGGGGCATCCCCCGGTGGCAGGTGGCGTGGATGACCCGGGACGGGACAGCGCGGAACTGCAGCGACTTCGCGATGAAAAGCAATCCATCCAGGAGTTGGCCGATCGCCAGTCCCGGGAGGTAGAACAACTTCGCGCCGAATTAGAGGAGTTGCGCGACCGGGTTCACGACGCCGAAGACAACGCCGATCACTACCGACGTGAGGCGGAACAATTGCGCGAGGACCTCGCCGAGGCCAGATCGGCCGCCGATCACTCCTCGCAGATCGAGGAGTTGGAGCGAGAGCTGGATTTTGCCCGGCAGCAGCGCCAGGATGCTCAAAAGGAGATGGAGCTCCTTCGTCAGTCCTCTCAGGACGCAGAGGAGGAGCGTCGACGAGCAGAAGAGCGCCTGCAGGAGGCGACAAAGAAGATCGACGATCTTCGCCTGAGCCTCGAAGAAGCGGGAGCGAAGGATGCGGAGGTAGCCAGGCTCGAAGACGAATTGGCCGAGCAACAGCAGACCATCGACAGCCTTCGACGCCGACTGGAGCGCGCCGCAGAGGAGTTGGTGACGGCCAAAAACGATACTTCCCGCGACGAAATCAACCAGATGCGCGAGGAGATCGGGCGCCAAGAGCGGCTTCTCGAGGAGTATGAAAAGCGCAATCGGGACCTTCAACAGCAGTGCGATCGGGAGCGATCGGCCAGAACGGCCCTGGAGAATATAAAGAGCGACTACGAAGATCGGCTCAATGTACTCCAGGCCCGTCACGACGAGTTGGAGCAAGAGGCGGGCGAGCTTCGAGGCGCGCTGGAGAGTGCACGCAGCCAGAACGAGGACAACCTTCGGGTCTGTGAGAAACTCCAAAAAGAGTGCGACGAGTCTCGCAGTGAGGTAGAGGGGCTAAAGCAGAGACTTCGCCTCGCAAAGAAAAGGGCGAAGGAAGTTGGCGCCGATACCGACGTCGAAGAGCTTCAACAACGCATCGAAGAACTTCAGGAAAAGTTGGAGGTCGCCGAGGCCTCTGCGTCTGCTTCTCCTGCGGTCAATGGTTCCGTCGCCGTCGACGAATTGGCCGAACATGCCCGCACGCTCGATCGCGTCGTCGACGCCATCGAGCGCCTCGATCTAACTCCCCTGTCGACAGTGGACCGGGTGCGCTTACAATCGGCGATCCGTGAGGCGAAGCCGCGCCAGACTCTGAGCGCGATGCTCAAATTAGTTCAGCAGGACGCCGACGCATAACGCGTCGACGCCACTGATTTCCCTCCACCCGGAGCGACGATGTCGGCCTACGATTTCGATTTTCTGGAGTATATCAACCGCAAAAAGGCCCCCGAGAGCGGGCGCGAGGAGAAGACCGGTTTCGGCGAATACGCCTTCGCCGGCGACCTGCGCGTGTTGCGCCGCCTCGATCGGGCCCGTCCGGTGCGCATCGTCGTCGAGGCCAGCGTTCGCTTCTGGAAGGCCATTCAGAAGAGCGAGTTGTTGGGTAGAAGCGTCAAGGTCAACCGACGTCAATTTCCGAAGCTTCACAACCTGGTCGTCGAGTGTGCCCGCGAGCTCGATATCGCCCTTCCCACGGTATACGTGGCCAAGAATCTGGCCAGCCTCAACGCCGGCACCTATGGCACCGACGACGAGGCGTTCATCGTCATCAACTCCGCGCTGGTGGACCGCTTCGACGACGACGAATTGAAATTCGTCATCGGTCATGAGTGCGGACACATCCAGAACAACCACGTCGTCTATCGTACGGCGGCGGAGTTTTTGGCCCAGGGGGTCATCTCCATCGTCAAATGGGCGGCCATCCCGGCGCGAGTCGCGCTCAATAGCTGGAGCCGGCGTGGCGAGGTCACCTGCGATCGGGCAGGTCTGGTGTGCTGCCGCGACGAGGATGCGGCGCTTCGCGCGATGATGAAGGTCGCTCTGGGAAGCCAGAAGCTCTTCGAGGAGCTCGATCTGGAGGAGTACCTCGATCAGCTCGACGATCTCGAAGAGGGAGTGGGACGATTTCAGGAATACTTCGCCTCGCATCCCTATATGCCAAAGCGCATTCGGGCCATGAAGCTCTTTATCGAAAGCTCCTATTATCGGGAGTTGATCGGGGAGTCCGGAGGTCGGCCGCTGGACGAGGTGGACCGCGAGGTGGAAAAAATCATTCAGGTCATGTAGTTGATCGATTAGTCCACAGGGCGCGAGGTTCTAAGGTACGTCCTCGCCATGGGTGACCGCCGGCGGGGGAGGGTCCGCTCTATGCGATGTCCCGGATCCATCGCTTCGTGGTGTCAGAGATCGCCCCGGGTCCTTCGGGGAAGAGTCCTCCTCTCTTTTGGAGAGGAGATCGGCTCCGGCCCCGCCCAGGGCTCGACGGTGAAGAGCTGACGGCCCACGAGGCAATCGAGAGACCGGGCACGCGAGCGGGCAGCTGCTCCTCGACGGTGTTTCCCTTGAGTTATGGTGCAGGAATCGCCGGGCCTCGTGTCCGCTGTGGACGCTCTTTCGAAGTTCTTGGACCGGAATCGGCTCGGGGTGATTGGATAGGGACCTGTGTAGACGACACTTTCGAAGAGGATGAAGCGATGAGCGACACCGAGGCGACGACCATTAATCGCGAGCACGTCGCCGAATTTTATCAAGAGTTGGCCGAGGTGGCCCGCGAGTCGGGGCTGCGTTCGCTCCAAAAAGAGGTCGAGGACGAGCGCCTGCCCGCCCTGAAGAGCGGGGAGGTGACGCTGGTGGTCCTGGGGGAGTTCAATCACGGGAAAACCACGGTGGTCAACGCCCTCCTCGGCGAGGAAGTCTTGCCCATGGGCATCACCCCCACCACGGCGGTGATCACCCACCTGGTTCACGGCGAAGAGCCGAAGGCCAGGATCAAACCTCCACGCCAGCAGGACTTCCAGCCCCTTCCCTACGAAGATCTGGCAAATGCCATTCAGGACGTCACCGAAGACGGCGACGAGCCGGAATTCGTCGAGATCGCCCACCCCAACGCCTTTCTCGACGACGGACTGGTGCTGGTGGACACGCCGGGGGTCAACGACATTTCGCGCCAGAAGGTGGAGATCACCTACGGCTACGTCCCTCGCGCCGACGTCATCCTCTATGTCCTGGACGCCACCCAGGTGCTCAAAAAAAGTGAGGTCGTCTTTATCCGCGATCGTCTCCTTCGGGCCAACCGGGAGCGAATTCTCTTCGTCCTCGGCAAGGTCGATGCTCTCAGCGAGGAAGAGGCGCGCGAGGTGGAGGCCTACGCTCGCCAGCGTTTGGAGACGTTGATCGGCCCGGTGGAGCTCTTTTCCTTTTCGGCCCGCCACGCCCTCAAAAAGCAGTTGGCCGGTCAGGAGCCGTCGGATACCTTCGAGGCCTTTCGGGCCTACGTCAGGCAATTCGTGCGTGAGCAAAAGGAGGCCATTGTCCTCGACAGCGCTCTCGGCGGAGCGCTTCGCATCGCGGCGATGATGGAGCAGAACCTGGCCATCAAGCGCCAGGGCCATCGCCTGGAAAAAGAAGATCTGGAACAGCGCATCGCTGCGGTGCACGAAAAACTTCTGGAGTCGCGTCAGCTCATCTCCAAGAATCTGGATCGGGTCGACGAGCGCGTCGGTGGCATCGCCGCTACGGCGCGGCACAATCTGCGGGTATTTACCGAAAATTTCGTGGAGGCGATGCCCGTTCAGATCGAGCGCGCCGATGCCAAGGACGTCAAGCGCTATCTGGGCGACTGGATACAGGACTCCTTCAAGGATTGGCTCGAAGAGGAGGGGCAGGAGATCGCCGACAGCCTGGAAGAGCTGGCCGAGGAGATCATCGAGATCACCAATCAGTCCCTGCGCGAAGTGGTGGGAACGTTGCGCGAGGAACTCGGCCTTCAGGGCCAGCTCGACCTGGACGTGGACACCGTGGGCTATGACGTCAGCGTCTTCGCCCTGGGAACGCTGGGAGTGTCGGTGCTCTTATTCGCCAACGCTCTGGTAGGTGGGCTTTTGACGTTGGCGACGCCGATTCTGGCGGTGGTGCTCAAGGGCAAGGTGGACGAAAAGATCAAGGAGCGAGCCCGCGAAGAGGGAGTGGCCTCCATTCGCCGGGCCAGTAAATTGATCGAGGACGAATTGCTGGCCATGATCCACGAGTACGGAGACCGGCTCAAGGAGTTCATCGAGCACGCCGGCGATCGCCTCTACGGTCAGATCGAAGAGGCCCTCGAACAGGTTCAGCACGAGCGCGAAGAGGGACCGGATCGGGAGGACCTCATCGAGGCCGTCGACGAGCGAGTGGAGCGGGTGCGCACGCTGAGCCGCCACATCAAGGCGGCCCGCGAGAAGGTGGTGGAGGTGGATTAACGCGCCTGTCGCAGGTGTTCGGATAGTGACGTATTTTCGGGGGGTTGCGGCGACGTCTTTGTGCCTCCGCTTCGCTTCGGAACCGCCCCCGACCCGCTATCGCCGGTGCCCCGGCCAGGGAGGGGGTTGAGAAGGATCTATGAGCCCAATAAATCGCGACAAATTCCAGCTCGTTTCAGACTTCGAGCCCCAGGGGGATCAACCGCGGGCGATCGACGAACTCGTCGAGGGCCTGCGGCGGGGAGACAAACACCAGACCCTTCTGGGGGCTACGGGAACGGGCAAGACCTTCACGATTGCCAACACCATCGTCCGGGTCAATCGACCCACCCTGGTCATGGCGCCCAACAAGACTCTGGCGGCGCAGTTGTACAATGAGTTCAAGGAGCTCTTTCCCCACAACGCCGTGGAGTATTTCGTATCCTACTACGATTATTATCAGCCCGAGGCCTATATCCCGTCGTCGGATACGTTCATCGAGAAGGACTCCTCGATCAATGACGCCATCGATCGGATGCGCCACAGCGCCACCCGGGCTCTCTTCGAGCGAAATGACGTCGTCATCGTCGCCTCCGTCTCCTGTATCTACGGCCTGGGCTCGAGCGAGGCCTATATGGGGATGCTCCTATTTTTGGAGCAGGGCAAAATCGTGCGCCGTGACGACGTGCTCGAGAAATTGGTGGAGATGCAATTCGATCGAAAGGACTACGACTTTCACCGCGGCACCTTTCGGGTGCGCGGAGATATCGTGGAGATCTTCCCGGCTCACGAAGAAGACCTGGCCATTCGCATCGAGTTTTTCGGCGACGAGGTGGAGGCGATCTACGAAATCGATCCCCTGCGGGGGAAGCGGCTTCGCCGGCTGTCGAAGATCGCTGTCTATCCCAACACCCACTACGTGGTGCTCCCGGAGAAGAAGAAGACGGCCATCGAGGCCATCCTCGAGGAGTTGAATGAAAGCCTCGAGGAATTCGTGGCCCGGGGCAAACTCCTGGAGGCCCAGCGTCTCGAAGAGCGCACTCGCTTCGACGTGGAGATGATCGCCTCCATGGGATATTGCAACGGCATCGAGAATTACTCGCGTCACCTCACGGGGCGAAAGCCGGGACAGGCTCCACCCTGTCTTCTCGATTATTTCCCCGACGACTTCCTGATGGTCGTCGACGAATCGCACGTCACGGTGCCCCAGATAGGCGGGATGTATCGCGGCGACCGCTCCCGAAAGACAACGCTTGTGGAGCATGGATTTCGTCTTCCCAGCGCGCTGGACAACCGGCCGTTGAAATTCGAGGAGTGGGAGGACAAGCTCAATCAGGTCATCTATACCTCGGCGACGCCGGGAGATTACGAGATTGAAAAATGCCAGGGGGTGGTGGTGGAGCAGATCATCCGGCCTACGGGACTGGTAGATCCGCAGGTGGAGATCCGGCCGGCTCTGGAGCAGGTCGACGATGTCTATGGCGAGATTCGGACCCGCGTAGACGAGGGCCACCGGGTGTTGGTCACGACTCTGACGAAGCGCATGTCCGAAGATCTGACCGATTATCTACAGGAGCTGGGGGTGAAGGTTCGCTATCTTCATAGCGATATCGATACCATCGAGCGGATGAACCTCATCCGCGATCTTCGAAAGGGGATCTTCGATGTGCTCGTGGGCATCAACCTGTTGCGAGAGGGGCTGGATATCCCCGAGGTGAGCCTGGTGGCGATTCTGGACGCCGATAAGGAGGGCTTTTTGCGAAGCACCCGCAGCCTGATCCAGACCATCGGACGAGCGGCGCGAAATGTGGACGGCAAGGTCATTTTGTACGCCGACAAGATCACGGGCAGCATCCGGGAGGCCGTCGACGAGACCAACCGGCGCCGTGATCGCCAGATCGCCTACAACGAGGAGCACGACATTACTCCGGAGACGATCCGAAAGAAGATCTCCGGCCTCGAAGAGCACGTGCCCCCCGCCGAGGGAGAGGAGATGGCGGCAGCAGGTGGGCAGAAGGAGCTGGAGGTTCCCGAGACCCCGGATCTCATGGAGGCCCGCATCGAGCAACTTCGCGAGAAGATGCGACAAGCCGCCGGCGATCTGCGCTTTGAGGACGCCGCGAAATACCGCGACGAGATGCGCCGGTTGGAGGCCATTCACCTGGGCCTGGAGTCCGGTGTGGCTTAGCCCGGGTTAGCGCAGATCTTGGAGCAATTGCGCCATCGTCAGTCCCAGGACGGGATGGACGACCTGGGCGCCGATATCATTGAGTGGTTCGAGCACGAAGCGCCGCTGCGCCAGTCCCGGGTGGGGGATGGTCAGCCCCTCTTCGTCGATGACCAGATCTCCATAGAGCAGGATATCGAGATCGATGGTGCGTGGACCCTTGTCCAACCTGCGCACTCGCCCCATGGAATGCTCGATGTGTAGGAGACTTTCCAGAAGGGTTCGGGGCGAAAGGGAAGTCCTGAGTTGGGCACAGGCGTTGAGAAAGTCGGGCTGGTCCTCGACAAATTGTGCCTTCGTTTCATACAAGGCGCTGGTGGCGACGACCTGCGTGTGGTCGAGGTTGTCGATGGCATCGAGGGCGCCCTCGATGGAGCGGCGTCGGGCACCGACGTTGGCTCCGAGGCCGATGAAGGCATTTGTTGTGGAGGTTTCCATCAATTGCACTACCTACGAGGCCTGGAGTATCTGGTGAGCAAAAGGGGCTTGAAAAAACTTGGTTTTCTTATGCTGATATCGCTCCTTGCCGGGGCGATGGCCTGCGATGACGGCGTCTTAGCAGATGACGCCAACCTTGTGTATCTGACTCCCTGGACACAGGGAGCGGCGGAGCCGACACAGGTACGCGATCGGATGCCCGAGTTGGCCGAGGAAGACAAGGAGAATGCTCGAAGGGTGATCGCCAGCTTCGAGGAGCAGCCCGAGGTCCTGCTCGAGCGACCGGGCGTCACAGAGATCCTGGGACAGGTCGAGCGCAGTTATTTGCTGAGCGGAAATTATTTTCGGCTCGTCGATATCTATCATCGTCAATTCGAGCGATACGGCACCGATTCCGTCGCCGCCATAGCGCTGGCCTGGGTCTATGTCCAACTGGGCAATGAAGTAGAGCTCGAAAAACTGAAGAGTCAATTGGTGCAAGCCCGTCCCGACGATCCTCTGACGTGGGTCATCGTGGGAGAGGCGAATATGCGTCGCGCCACCGAGTCGTTGCAGGCGGCTGCGCGGGCACGGGATGGCTTCGAGAAAGTCCTGGAGTTGGACCCGGAATTTCGGGAATTCAAATCTCTCAATCGCACCCGGCTCGAACAGCAGCTGCAGTGGTTGCGCACACAGGTCCCCGATGACGTTGCCCTCGAAGATATCGAGGAAGAGGCTACGGCGCCCATGCATCACCTCGACGGCACCGATCCCTCGGAACAGGCAGTTGTGACCGCGGAGGAAGAAGAGGAGGTTGAGCAACAACAGCGGCAAGAGGCCGAAGATCGGGCCGAAGCCGAGGCCCAGGAGTTGGCGCCCAACATCGCCGAAGTAGCCGAGTCCATGGCAGACGATGTTCTCGACGGTGAGGACGAGGCCGCCGAAGAGGAGATGGTCGACGAAGAGGCGATGGTCGACGAACAAGAACCAGAAAAGCAAGATCAGCGCAGGCAGGCTCTGCGCTATGTGCTCTCCGGCCAGCAGGCACTTCAACAGGGAGGAGGGCGACTGTCCGAGGCGCGCCGGGACTTCGAGCAGGCCCTGGAATACGATCCCGACCATGTGGACGCCAAGATTGGTTTGTTGCGCGTCGACGCGCGTCTAGACTCGGCTACCCGGGCCGAATTGACGGAAGGTGTCGACCAGTTGGCCGAGGGCAATTTGACGGCCCAACAGGCCTACGACCTCGGTCTGTTTTGCCTCAGGAGCTTGAACGATCGCGATCGCGCAACTAGCTTGCTCAAACGGGTCGAAGAAAAGGACCCCTCATTTGCACGACGCGTCGGCGTGGATTCGCTTCTCCAATAGCACCTTCCCCTGACGCAGAGGCGCTTCATTCATCGTTTTGTTTACCAGGAGCCAACATGTCCGAAGAAAATTCGGTCGTATCCGAAGGAAAGGTCGTCGTTTTTCATTATACCCTCACCGGCGACGACGGTGAGCTCATCGAGTCCTCCAAAGATAGTGGACAGCCCCTTCCCTATCTGCACGGGGCGGGAAGAATCGTTCCGGGCCTCGAAGAGGCGATGGAGGGTAAATCCGCCGGCGATAGCTTTGACGTCGAGGTCGCCCCGGCCGAGGGCTATGGCGAAAAGACCGGTCCCGGGCCCCAGGCCGTGGATCGGAGTGAATTTCCCGACGACGTCGAGCTCTACGAGGGGATGGGCTTTACGGCAGAGACCGGAGACGGCGGTCATCTTCCGCTGTGGATCTCGAGCATCGAAGGCGATGATGTCTACGTCGATCAGAACCACCCTCTGGCCGGCGAGACCCTGCATTTCGCCGTGGAGGTCTTGGACGTACGCGACGCCACAGACGAGGAGATCGCCCACGGCCACGCCCACGGAGTGGACGGAACCCACGGCCATTGAGGCCTGCACATGCGGTTAGATTAGTGGTGTGACGCCTCGGTGAAGATTCGCCGAGGCGTCATCTTTTTGGGCTTCTAGT
>SLPW01000217.1 GCA_007131755.1 Myxococcales bacterium
CTGAGCAAGGCGCAAAGCACAGGCGATACCTAAGCGAAAGCGGTATCGTCGAGCATTTGCAACGCCGCTCAGGTCGTTCTCGACGCGCAGACGCACCGTCAACGAGTGCTCAGGGCGTAGTTATGAGGTTCTTTGCGGAGTCCTCGATAGCGCTCCACCAGAAAATCGATCATCGCTCGCACGGCCGGCAACAACCCGCGCCGGGAGGGAAAGACGGCATGGACCATCTCTCGCCTGGGCGCCCACTGCGGCAATAACCGTACAAGAGTTCCCTCCGCCATTTGCTCGCGGAGCATCAAGATCGGCAATTGGACGATGCCCACCCCTGCCAGGGCTGCCCTTCGCAGGGCCACCATGTCGGTGGTGACGTAGCGCGGTTTATGCTCCACCACGGTCTCCCGATCGGTGGGTCCAAAGAGATGCCACTGAAAAGAGTCCTCGGGGCGGCCATGCCACAACGACGGCCACTGCGTCAGCTCCGACGGTTCCGAGGGCCTGCCGCGGGCCTCGATGAGCGATGGACTTCCCACCAGGCATTGGCCTTCGTCGGAGAGCATTCGTGCCGTCAGATCGGTGTCCTCCAGCGGAAGAGGGCGAGCACGAAGGGCGATGTCAATCCCTTCGGTGATGACGTCCACCCTTCGATTTGTGGCCTCCAGTTGCACCGTCACCTCCGGGTATTCCGTCATATAATCTGCGACCATCTCCCCAACATGGGCGTTAAGCAGGGCGATGGGGCAGGTCATCCGCACGACCCCGCGCGGTTCGGCCTGGAGGCTGTCGATCGCTTCCTGAGCCGCCTCGGCCTCCACGATCATCGCCTTGCAGTGTTCATAGTAGGTTTGCCCCAGGTCGGTGACGTGAAACCGGCGCGTGGAGCGCTGGATTAGTCGTACCCCCAGGCGCTCCTCGAGTTGTGCGATGCGTCGGCTCAGCGTCGATTTCGAAGCGCCCACCGCTCGGCTCGCCGGCGCAAACCCCCCGTGGTCCACGACCTTCACGAAATAATAGAGATCATTGAGATCGAACATCGAAACCATCCTCTTTTGTTGCAAAATTAGAACGCTGATTCCCGTTTTGCGCTCTACACACATCATCGTACCGAATATACATTCAATCTGACAATTGAATCCTCGTCCCAAGACAGGAGGTCATCGTGAAAAAAGCAATCACCAACGTCTACAGCGCCCCTTTTCCTCACTGGGTGGGAGACGGATTTCCCGTCCGTTCCCTGCTCAATTATCAACAACATGGGAAGCAACTCAGTCCTTTTCTCTTGCTCGACTACGCGGGACCGGCCGAATTCACTCCTGCCGACGAACCCAGAGGAGTCGGCGAGCATCCCCACCGTGGCTTCGAGACGGTGACCATCGTCTATAATGGTGAGGTCGCTCATCGCGACTCCACGGGAAACGGCGGAGTCATCGGCCCCGGCGATGTCCAGTGGATGACCGCCGGCGCGGGGATTCTCCACGACGAATTCCACTCGCCGCAATTTACCCGCTCCGGCGGGACGCTGGAGATGGTCCAACTGTGGGTCAACCTTTCGTCGGAGCACAAGATGACGTCGCCCGGCTACCAGGCCATAGAGGCCGACGAAATCCCCGGTGCCAATTTGCCCGACGATAGTGGTACTCTCCGGGTCATCGCCGGAGAATTCGACGGACACAAGGGACCTGCGAATACCTATTCGCCTTTGAACGTATGGGATCTGAAGTTGAGACCTGGCGGCGTCGGTGAATTCGACGTGCCCGACGGTTGGACTACCGCCGTGGTGGTGCTCCACGGCACGGTCTTGATCAACGACCAGGAAGTAGCACGTGAAGCCCAGGTCGTCGCCTTCGAGCGAGAGGGTCGGAAATTCTCGATCGAGGCCAATAACGAGGCGTCGGTCCTGATTCTTAGTGGTGAACCGATTGACGAACCCATCGTCGGCCATGGACCCTTCGTCATGAATAGCCAGGAGGAGATCTTTCAGGCTATCCGAGATGTTCAGTCCGGCAACTTTACGGGTGATTCCGGCTAAGAAACGCTCCCGTCGCCGTCGCCGGTGGATTTTCCCGGCACTTTTGCCGCCAATCCTCGACTTAACCTACGGATAGGCCTGCGTTTGTCGGCTTCAGTGCCTGAAAAATCTCCTCGCCGAGGCTCGGTCCGGTTACTTAGCCGGAATCACGGGCTGAAAAGCAAATATAAGCGTTCTGTAGCCCCCAATGCGGCCAGGCTGGCCGCGCTCCGGGGGCTACTTAATGCTGAGAAGCACACACGCTAAGTGACGACATCAGTTTCACGTATCTCTTCCAGGAAAACACCTATGAGCTACCTCGAATGCGACGAACCCATCCCCGGCGAACCCCAGACCGTGGACGCCATCGACACCATCATCGTTCCTCGAGCCCGCGATCTGGGGGGGCTCGAGGTCCGGCGGGTGCTCCCGTCCAGGGAGCGCCAGATGGTGGGCCCCTTTATCTTTTTCGACCAGATGGGACCGGCTGAATTCGTCCTCGGCGAGGGATTGGACGTGCGGCCCCACCCCCATATCAATCTCGCCACCTTGACCTATCTATTCGATGGCGAGGTATTGCATCGAGACAGCCTCGGCACGGAGCAGATCATTCGGCCGGGTGCGGTCAATCTTATGTGTGCCGGTCAGGGAATCGTCCACTCCGAGCGAATGGATGAGGAGTACAAAACTCGCGGCGCCGAACTCTTCGGTCTGCAGACCTGGCTCGCCCTGCCCCGGGACAAAGAGGAGGTGGCTCCCACTTTTGCTCATCACGGCGAAGGCGAACTCCCCATCATCGACGATGGTAAGGCCCAGGCCCGATTGGTCGTCGGCTCGGCCTGGGGCGAGGGATCGCCTGTTGCGACGTACTCGGACACCCTCTTCGCCGACGTCACTCTTGCGCCAAAGGCGACCATTCCCATCGACGCCGATCAGGAAGAAAGGGCCATCTATACAGTCGCCGGCCTCGTGAAGATCGGCGACGCAACGTTCGAGGCTGGCCAACTGCTCGTCCTCCGCCCCGGCGAAGCGATCACCGTGGAGAACGCCGGTGCAGTCGAAGCTCGCTTCGCTCTCGTCGGCGGCGCCACCATGGAGGGGCCGCGCTATATCTGGTGGAATTTCGTCTCCTCCCGAAAAGAGCGCATCGAGCAGGCCAAAGAAGAGTGGCGAACGGGGCGATTCGATACGGTCCCCGGCGACGAGGAGGAGTTCATCCCTCTTCCGTAATTGTTCTCTAGTTCACAGTTGACGAAGAAATCGAAGCTTCTGGCTTCGTTCCCTAAATCCGAAGTTCCACAACCCCGAAGTACCGCCATCAATTTGAGCTCTGCACCAGGAAGACAAACCATGAATCTGCCCGAAAACACCGTACGAATCGCTGAATGGAATGAATTGGTACCAGACCAGCCGGTCCACGCCGAAGTAGCCGGCGTCGATCTGGTCATCCTTCGCTGGCCTGAGCGAAAGGAGGTCTCCGTTCTCTTTGGTCGCTGCCAACACCGTGGAGCATTGATGGCGGATGGTGAGGTCAGCGGAGATCGGCTTACCTGCAAGCTCCACGGATCGACCTATCGATACACGACCGGCAAGAATATTCACTATCCCGGCGCCGATCTGAAGCGATTTGAGGCATGGATCGATGACGGCGGAGTCTTCGTCGACGAAGATGAGATCGCAGCCTGGGAAAAAAACAATCCCCAAAAATATCA
Source organism: Myxococcales bacterium (assembly GCA_007131755.1). Lineage (GTDB taxonomy): Bacteria > Myxococcota_A > Bradymonadia > Bradymonadales > Bradymonadaceae > SLJM01. Next base: position 3,718 of record SLPW01000217.1, read on the forward strand.
ACGCGACGATTATCTCGGCGCTTATGCCGACTTCAAAGGCACGGAAGACGAGCCTCACCGAAAGGAGATTCAAGCCCTCGCTCGAGGCGGAATCGATGGCGTCGGCGCCCACGGACCCATGGCCGCGATGGGCGTATCCGCCAAGGAGTTGCCGCAGTGGAAGGATCTACAGATTCTGACCGCCCAGCTCCACCGACCTCCGCTGCTCGATGACGCCCCGGTGGGTACGGAAGTTGTCGTCGGCCCCGGGGCGGCCAAGCCGCTGACACTGGAGATTCCTCTGATGATCTCCGACATGAGCTTTGGTGCTCTGTCTCGGGAGGCCAAGGTCGCTCTGGCCACAGGTGCCGAAGGAGCGGGCACAGGCATTTGCTCGGGAGAGGGAGGAATGCTCGACGATGAGCAGGCCGCCAATAGCCGCTATTTCTATGAATTGGCTTCGGCGAGGTTCGGTTTTTCCATGGACAAAGTGCAGCGTTGTCAGGCCTTTCATTTCAAGGGAGGCCAGGCTGCCAAAACAGGCACGGGGGGACACCTCCCGGGCTCGAAGGTCACCGAAGATATCGCGGAAGTGCGAGGTCTCGACCCTGGCCAGGCAGCCGTCTCGCCGGCGAGATTTCCCGAATGGACCACAGCCGATGATTTCCGAAGCTTTGCCGACGAAATTCGGGAGGCCACCGGGGGAATTCCCATTGGCTTCAAGCTTTCGGCACAACATATCGAACGGGATATCGATAGGGCCCTCGACATCGATGTGGACTATCTGATCCTCGACGGACGTGGAGGAGGCACAGGCGCCGCTCCCCGTCTCTTTCGCGATCATATCTCGGTGCCCACCATCCCGGCGCTGGCCCGAGCGCGTCGACATCTCGATCGTTCGAGACGAAGTGACGTCACCCTCATCATGACCGGAGGGTTGCGAGTCCCCGCCGACTTCATCAAGGCGCTAGCGCTGGGGGCCGATGCCATCGCTCTGTCTACCGCGGCCATGCAGGCCATCGGCTGTCTAGCGATGCGGGCTTGCAACACCAACTTCTGTCCCGTAGGCATTGCCACTCAGAAACCCCACCTGCGGAAGCGGTTGATCGTCGAGGAGTCCGCGGCACGTCTCGAGCGTTTTCTGCGGGCAAGCGTCGAACTCATGAAGGTCATGGCCCGAGCTTGCGGTCACGACCACCTACAGGGATTTAACGCTGATGATTTGACCACTTGGGATGAGAAGATGGCCCGATTGTCCGGTGTCGCGTATGCAGGAATGACGAATTTATGATCATCACCCGACGTATCTCCCTGGCGAAGCTCATCAAGTTATAAACAGGTCGAACTCAACCGCAGTCTTCACGGCTTCAACGAGGTGCTCAGTACCTGCGAGCGGCTCAAGAAGACTCCCTTCCCCATGCAATATACCTGGTTTATGACCTATAGCATGGTGATCTTCTTATTTGTCTTCTCGCTGAGTATGGCCGGACATCTGGGATGGTGGTCGATCCCCTTCTCGTTGTTGATCGGCTACGTATTCATCATGCTCGAATATGTGGGTCGTCACATCGAGAATCCCTTCGAGAACACCGTCAACGATGTGCCCATGGATTATCTGTCGAGGACCATCGAAGTGGACCTGCGACAATTGCTTGGTGACACGGACCTTCCAGATCCGATCAAGCCCCGTGGCAAAGGCTATCTATACTGAGAAACCCGGTCTGCGGAAATCCACCGCCTGCCCCATACGTTGTCAGCATGCCCACTGGTTTACTGCCCCCTGGGCAAGAGTTGATGGAAGGTCTGCTGCGTTGCAGATGGTCGACGATGTATTGACTCGTCACGTCCTATTGCCCCTGAAAGGGCCAACCCCCTATGATGCCCGCCGGTTTCCCCCTTTCCGCGCGAGGAGTATCATGCCCGGCATCGGAATCATCACCAACCCCCATAGCCGTCGGAATCGGCGCTATCCCGAGAGAATGCGCCGCCTGGGCTATATGCTCGGACGCCATGACACCTACGAGCTCACCAACCGCGTCGAGGACGTCGAAGAGGTGGCCCGTGAATTCAAGGAAGGCGAGATCGACATCCTGGCCCTCAACGGGGGCGACGGCACAAACCACGTTACGCTGAGCACCTTCATCGACGTCTACGGCGACGATCCGTTGCCCAAGATCGCCCTCCTTCGAGGGGGGACGATGAATACGGTCTCGAAGAGCATCGGCATCCGCGGAACTCCGCCGAAGTTATTGGCGAATCTGGTCGAGAAATACTACACCGACCGGCCCTTTGAGACCTCCGTTCGCGATATATTGAAGGTGACAGACGAGACGGGAACCCGCTACGGCTTTATCTTCGGAAACGGCATCGTCGCCAATTTTCTGGAGCTATATTACGGAACGGGAAATCCCAGCCCCACGACGGCCGCCCTCCTTCTGGCCAAGGGGTTCGTTCACCTCGCAAAGGGAGGCGGTGAAATTACGGATGCCCTCTTCCGGCCCTTTCACGCCCGCATCGAGATGGAAAAGGAGGTGTGGCCACAGCGCGACTATACGGCGGTGGTGGCGTCTACAGTGGATCAGATCGGGCTGGGATTTCGCCCCTTCAACCGCTGCCAGGAAGAGGAGCGGGCTTTTCACATGCTCGGCGTCACGGCCGGTCCCGTGGGCGTGGCCCGCGCGTTCCCCCGGCTGCGATTGGGGCTTCCCGTGGAAGACGAGAATTTTCCCTCCGCCGTCACCAGTTGCGCCGTCTTCCGATCCAGCGAACCCATCAGCTATACCATCGACGGCGATATGCACGTCGCCGAAGACGGAGTGGTGACGCTCGAGACGGGGCCGAGGCTGGAGATTATCATCAAATAGGATCGGGGTTTTCACCGCGCGTTTTTCACCCTCGACGCTGCGATCCGCTAACGCGCCTCCACCACCATCAACCCCCGGCTCAGCACGCGGTGGCGCACCCGGCGGTTGGTCAGCTCGCGTAGTCTTGCGATGCGCAGGGTGATGTCGTCTTTTTCGAAGCCGGGGAATTTGCCGCGGGTATAGGCGGCGGCCCGGCGGTGACGCGGCGAAAGAGGGCGCAGAAGGTTTTTGAAGCCCTCGACGGCCCCGTAGAAGGTCTCCTCGGTGTGGATGGCCAGCTCCGGCGGGGCCTCGGTGTGTCGCACCTTGTCCTGGGCCTCGTCGAGGACGTCGAGCATGGCCGGAAAGGAGGGCATGCACAGGTTGTTGACCAGACGCCGGGCGCGGTGGTCGATGAGGGTCGGGTTGTCGAAGGGGGTGCGTCGATCTTCGCCGCACATCAGCTCCACCAGGCAGTCGATGACCTCGTCCTCCTTTTCGCAGCGCACGCCGAATTGATTGGGCAAGAACAACTCTTGAAGGGGATCGTCGACGGGGCGGTAATTGATGATGCGCGCCTCTCCCAGATAGGCCTCCAGTCCGGTGGTGCAGCCGTCGTGGATCATGCACCGGCTGGCGAGCAGCCAGGGGGCGACGGGACCTTCGTGGAGGACCTGGACGGAGGACAGGCCGCGAAAGACGAGGCGGTAAAAATCGGGGTCTTCCGAGGGATGGGGCCGAACGATGATGGGCAGCTCCGGAAAGACGATGTGGAGGCGGTGAACGAGACGGACGAAGTGGCTGAGTTTTTCGTTTTTGTAGGCCCACTCGTGGACGGCCTGCAGGCGGCTGTCCAACTGGTGGGGATGAAAACCGTTATAGGCGCTGAAGACGAAGTCCGGCCCGAGGCGATTGTTGGCCCGGGCCATATTGGTATTGACCAATAAGAAGTCGCCGAAGCGGGCTCGCAGCCTTCGGGCGTCGGGCTCGTAGAAGGAGCGCCAGCGGCGGCGGTAGAGGTCAAAGCGCGGATGGCCGGTGGTGCGGATATTTTCCCGGCAGGCCGGCTCCAGATCCCGATAGACGTCGCGCTGGAAGTCGCCCCAGGTGCAGATATAGTCCTCGGCGTCCAGATGGCGAGGATCGAGGCGCTGGCACAAGATCTGACGCCACCGCCGTTCCGAGCCCGGGTAGATGGCCCCTTCGGTGTCGAAGTGGATGAGAACGAAGTCTTGTTCTTTCAGTAGATGATAGTCGTCGAGGGCGTCGGGAAAGTGGGGTCGGATGACGTCTTTCCCAAGATAAACCCCCCCACGCACTCGCCGCGCAAGCCGCATCAAGGCGTCGTGCATGCCGATATAGATGCGGTTGTCCGGCCGGGCGGCCATCACGGCCAGGGCGAGCCGGTAGTCGAGCTCGCGGTTGATGGTTTCGACGGGAAATAAGATGTGTCTCGGTGCACTCATTTCAACCTCATCGATGGTCTATGACCGCCGGCGACGTCGTCGCCATGGGCGGCGTGAACCATGTGTTGGAAGTGATGGTTTCGAGCCAATAACTCATCGAAGGTGCCCCGGTCGACGAGGCGGCCTTCGCGCAAAAAGAAGAGCTGATCGCAGTGGCGGACCGTGGACAGGCGATGGGCGATGATGACCAGGGTCATGCGCTGTTTGAGGCCTTCGATGGAGGCGTTGATCTCGCGCTCCGTGGCGTTGTCCAGAGCGCTGGTGGCCTCGTCGAGGACAAGAAGGCGAGGCTGGCGATAGAGGGCGCGGGCGATGCCCAGTCGCTGGCGCTGGCCGCCGGAGATCCGCACTCCCCCCTCGCCGATGAAGGTGTCGAGGCCGTCGGGAAGCGAGCGCACCAGCTCGGCCAGCCGGGCGTCTTCGAGGGCCTGCCAGACGGTGCCGTCGTCGATGTCCGCATCGTCGATGCCGAAGGCGACGTTTCGGCGAATCGTATCGTCCATCAGGTAGACCGGCTGGGCGATATAGCCGAGCTGCTCTTGCCAGGAGCGAGGGTTTTCCGAGATATCGCGTCCGTCGACGAGGACCCGTCCGGTGTGGGGAGTGAGAAGCCCCAACAAGACATCGACGGTGGTGGTCTTTCCCGCCCCCGAGGGACCGACGAAGCCCACGGACTGGCCACGGCCGATCCTTAGATCGATGTCGCTCAATGTGGGTTCGTCGGCGCCGGGATAGGTGTAGCTGACGCCTTCGAGGCGTAGAGCCTCACAGAAGGTGATCGGTTCTTTGTCCCCTTCGTCGGCGGCGTCGATTCGAGCGTCGACGTCCTCGAGACGGGCCAGATCCTCGCAGATGACCTGGACGCTCGGTCGAAAATGGCGCATGCGGGTCAAAGAAGAGATGATCCGCGTCAGCGACGGAAGAAGTCGCACGGCGGCCATGGCGAAGAGCCCGAGCACGGGGAGCACACCGCTCATATCCTGTCCCCGGGCCACGAGCAGCACCACCACCAGGATCATGCCCCCCAGGCCCACGGTCTCGATGACGTTTCGCGGCATCTC
>SLPW01000414.1 GCA_007131755.1 Myxococcales bacterium
GACAATCAATGCCAATGCGACGACGATCGCCCCGTGGATGAGATCTGCTCCGCAAATCTCGTCGATTGCGATGACACCTTCGACGGCTGTGGTGAGCCTGTCGATTGTGGCAACTGTAGCAGCTCAGAAGTCTGCCACGACGGATTATGTCTGGACTGCACCGTCGACAGTGATTGTGACGTCGACGAAATCTGCTCCAGCAACCACTGTGTCGCCGTCGACTGCATCAACGATACGGACTGCGGCACCGACATCTGCACGGCTCCCGGCCCCTGTCATAACGGGGGAAATAATCAATGCGTCGGCGAGCAGACCTATAGCTGCACCGAATTCAGTTGCGTCGATAACGAATGTCACAGCGATGTGAACGACTACACCGAGCCCTGTGATATGGCCGAGGGGACGTCTTGCGATGACCAATCGTTGCCCTGCCTTGTCGGTCAGCAGCAGGAATGCAACGGCAGCGGCCAATGTATCTGCGTCAATATCGGTGAGTGCATTTCCGACAACGACTGTCCCGACGGCGTGTGTAACAAGAAATTCGACTGTGTCGACTGCACCAACGACGATCATTGCGACGACGGGTTCTGTTCCAATCAGCAGTGCGTCGAATGTGTGAGCAACTCCGACTGCGGAAATGGCTATTGCAGCGTCGGCTTTTGTGAAGCCGATTCTGGCGGCGATGGATGTACTGGCAAGCAGACCACAACCTGCACCAGCTTTGTCTGTGAGTCCAACCAGTGTTCCACCGAGACCGACTCAGAAACTTCCGACTGCAATATGGCCCAGGGCACCCCTTGCATTGCATTGTGCGGCCCTGGTTCTTCAGCGCAGTGCAATGCGAGCGGTGAGTGCGAATGCGTCGGTGGTGACGATGAATGCTCTTCCCCCTCAGAATGTTCTCCCGATCAGTCCTGTTGTTACGACCCCGATAAGGGGATAAATGTCTGTGTCACTGACACAGCCGACCTATTATGTATGGCATAAGCCGTCTTCTTCGCCTCACTCCCACCGCCATCCCAATGACGGTGGGGGTGATGGCATGGGTTTCTCTCGCCGTATCGTCGTGACAACTTCACTCATTGCCGGCGGAAAGTCCGCGAATACGTCAGGTCTTTCGGCAGCCGGTCGCTGGTGATGGTCACGGACTTGACGAGCACGTCCCCCCCTTCTCTCAGGGTATATTCGTTGATCCGTGCCCCATCTTCGCTTTCAAATCGCTGCGTCATGCGATTGGCCTCCAACTTCTGCTCCAGGGCAAACTCCTCCCCTTCGTTGTTGGTCCACCGCACCCTGGGACCGTTGATATGCGTTCGGGCGGGCTCATTGGTTGTGCAGTGAATCTGCATGACGTCGGAGCTAAATCGAATCTTGAATGTCTCACAGGGCGTCGTCGAATCCTCGAGAGACGATCGGGCGAAGCGGCGTCGCACACGAGACATCTCACTTACCACTCTCTCGATGGCCACGTCGATGCGTTCTCGCTCGGTGGCCCGATCGGCCTCCGCCTGGAATTCTCCGGCAAATTTTTCCTTGGCGGACTCCAATTCGGCATCATCGGCAGATGCGACCGTTGGAAATGCCAGAGCCACGGCCAATACTGTGAGCATTGTCTTGTAGTTCATCGTCCTGTCTCCTTGCGGGTTGAAATTCAGATCTCGAATCGTGCCATATCTTCCATCGCGTTTGTAGTGCTTCGTCATTTTTCCTGAGATGACGCAGGGTTCAAAATGGACTGTCTCCGATGTACTCTGAGCACCACGGGGAAACCTTTGTCCGCCGCGGCCTGCTCGATGCTGACCTTTGCCTGTTGTCATCCCGCCCAATCTCGGCAGACCCGACGCTTCGTGAGATCTGCCTCCTGACCAGGGAATCGAAAAAAAATGAATCATCGCCACACCGGACTCTTCGTTCTCGTAGCGACTCTGCTGCTGATTGCAGGTTGTGACCGCAGTACGCAGCGGACCACCTCACCGGAACAACGCGCACAATTGGGTCTGCCCGCAGAACCCATCGACTACCGTGGGGCCCGGGCAGCACAGCCAGAGTGGCTAGCCGAATTGCCAGACCAGTGGCAGTGGACCGCGCTGGCCGCCGCGCCGGACACGGAGGAACCCGAACGTCCTGCGGGACGGTGGGGACCGGCCATCGGCTATGACGCCGCCCGCGGTGAAGTGGTCATCTTCGGAGGAACCCACGCATTCGGCGAGGCGGAGCCTGGATATCCGCGCAGCACCTGGGCGTGGGACGGCCAACACTGGCGTCATGCCGACTCCGGAGAGGAGGGACCGGCGCCGAGCCGTACAGACGACGGATTTCCCCAAAAAGCCCTGGGGGTCATGGCCTTCGATGATGCTCGCCAACACCTGGTGATGCTGGCTTCGACGGGAACCTGGCGGTGGGAAGGCGACGGCTGGGAACAACTCGCCGATGAAGACGAAAGCCCGACGATTCCAACCCTGGGCTATACCACCCGCCGCCGAGATGTCCTGGAGGCGGCACCGGTGCTGATGTACTTCGACGACACAACGGATCGAATCGTCCTCATCGACTCCCCCTCGACGGACGAGCCCGAGGCTCCCTGGACGCGTATTCACTGGGACGGTCACCGCTGGTCCGACCCGGAGGAGATCAACTCCCCGGGCGACTGCCAGGAGGCCGTCGCCGCCTTCGATCAGAAGCGACGTGAAGTGGTGCTCTGGGGCTGTGATTGGCCCGAATACGATGAGGATGCCCGGGCTCCGACGACCCGGATATTCGACGGCCAGAAGTGGCGCGAAGGTCCCGAGGAAGGGCCGCCGCATCGGGTCTTTCCCACTCTATATTACGATGAGTCTCATGAGCGGGTAGTGCTCTTCGGTGCTGAGCCCTTCGACGAACCGATCAGGACCATGATGGAATCCGACAAATTCACCCAGATGTGGACCTGGGACGGCGAAGAGTGGGAACAACTCTCCATTGGCGGGCACGTGCCGGTGACCCGCGAGCAACCCGGGATGGCCTATGATGCCGAGCGTGGGCGGCTCGTGATGACCGGTGGTGTCGCACTGTGGAAGCCGGGCGCCCATCCCACGACGGCGACCCTCGACGAGACCTGGGAGTTCGACGGCCGGCGCTGGGAGTTTGTCTCCGGATGGGGAGAGTCCTTTCCGGGGCGAATCGGCCACGGCATCGCCTACGATCCGCTGCGCGAACAGGTGGTGATGGTGGGCGGGAGTTACCTCCACGGAATGCGTCCACTTTCGGACACCCTCATCTTCGACGGCGAACGATGGGAGGTCGTCGCCGACGGCGATGATACCCCCGTCAAAGGCACGGCCCGCACCATGGGCTTTGACTCCCAACTCGAACGAGTGGTGCTGCTGAACCATCAGGGGGAAACCTGGAGCTTCGATGACCAGGAGTGGGAGAAAGTGGATGCCGGCGATGGACCGGTACCCTCCTTCGGTGAATTGCCCGCAGAACACGCGAGCTACGACGACATGCCCGCGGCTTCCGGATTCGCTCCGGTCTACGACGCCGGCCGTAACAAATTGGTCGTCGTCGACGACCTGGGCGCCACCTGGGTATGGGACGACCAGCAATGGAAAGAGATCGTCACCGCCGACGACGGCCCCGGCCCTCGCGTCGGACATGCCGCGGCCTATCACCCGCACCTCGACAGGATCGTCCTCTTCGGTGGACTTCGCACCGCTCCAGACAATGATAATGGCGAGAGACTCGACGACACATGGATCCTGGACGGCGATCAGTGGACGAGAGTCGAGATCGAAGACAACCCATCGACCCGAGTGGGGCATACCATGGTCTACGACACACGGGTGGAGCGCATCCTCCTTATCGGCGGCGAAGACAACGGGGGGAATGCCTCCGTGTTATGGGCCTTTGACGGGCGAACCTGGGAACAGCCGGCTCAACAGGGCACGGACGACCCGTCACAACTGAACCAACGCTCCTGGCATGCCACGACCTTCGACGAAACACGCGATCAGGTGATGCTCTTCGGTGGCATGGCGGGACCCATGCGTTGGTTACGAGTCTTTTCCGACACCCTGGCGCTCAAGTGGTAGCCGCCCATGGCGCGGCTACCTCGCGCGCCGAAGGCCGCATCACGCTCCGCAAATTTTCGGTCCTGGGTCAAGATCCCCAGATCAATCCTGGAGGATGGTGTCGTCGTCGATATCCACTTGCGTCTCCGGGTGCATGGAGATTCCGGGCAGATGGTACCAGGAGCCGCCGTGGTTGTTACGAATCACCGTATCTTCGAGGATGATATTGCCGGAATGATCGTTGGTGACGAAGAAGACACCCGACCCGTGTGCGTTGACCTCGTTATCCTCGATATCCACGCCGCATAGGTAGAGGGTCATCGTGTTGCCGTCGTTGTAGATTCCTCCTCCGCTTCCTCCTCCGGGGGTCCCATCCTGGGCCGGGTTGGCTCCATGACCGACGGCCTGGTTATGAGAAAATAGGGAGTTGTAGATGGACCAGGATACGCCGATGCTGCTTATACCTCCCCCGTTTGAGCAGTGGTTGCCGTAGCCCTCGGCGCCCCCGAAGGTGCTATTCACCACATAAACGGGTTGATCCTCGTATTGGCTGAATACCCGCAGTCCGCCGCCGCCGACATCGGGTCCCTCTTCGGCACAGGCATTGTTGAAGAACCGAGTGTTGACCAACTTCAGGCGCCCTCCACGCACCCAGACGGCCCCTCCCCCGCCGAGCTGGTCCTCTCCATAACTGCGGGCGTCTCCGTCCACGAAGGTCAGATTCTGAAGCGTCAGGCGGGGGTGGTCCTGGTTCTGGCAATGCGACGTCGTCCACACCAGGTCTTCATCGCAGGTATTCATATACAGAATGCGCGTCGTCCCCCCTCCGCTCAACGTCACCATTCCCCCGCCATCGATCACCACTTCTTCGCTGGCGTCGTTATAGACCATCGCCGGCCGATCCAGTGTGATCTGAACCGGATCGGGACCACAATCGAAGGTGATGACGCCTCCGGCGGCGACGGCATCGATGAACGCATCAGCCGTACAACTTTCCGGCGTCCCCTCTCCGACCACCGTCGTCGGATCGCTCACATCCTCCAGCCCCGCGCTTTCCGGCACCTCACAGCGGGGCTCCACTCCCGCACGGGGTCCGTCGTCGGGATCATCAAAGGGATTCGGAACGTCCACCGTCTCCTCGTCACCACAGCTCCACATCGAAGCCACAACGAAGAACAGTAAGATTGCGAAAGGTCGAGCGTTCATGAGCAAGTTCCTTTACCAGGTGCAAGCAGCTAGCGCTTTGTGCTGACCTCTTTACCTCTCCTCCCCCCATCTTCATGGGTCATCACTTCGTCGTCGCCGTCGATTCAGGTCACCACTGTCGGCTTGTTATCGCTCCAGCATAGCACCACCGGTATCACTTTTGCGAACCTACGTCGTAAACGTTCAGCACCCCGGGGAGCGCGGCCAGCTTGGCCGCATTGCGGGCTAGGAGCCCGCGCTCCCACAAGGAGATGGTCGCATAACTTCGTGAGCCCACTGGACGCCTACACCTACGTATACGCCGTGAGCATGCATCACGGTGGAACTGACCGGTCGATTACAACGCCTTGAGCACAAGTTGATGGAGATGGATGCGAAGTTGAGGGCGGGCTGGACAAGGCGCAAAGCTCAGTCGATGCAGCGCATCGTCAAGCATTTGCAACGCAGTCCAGCTCGTTCTCAACGCAGCAGGCGTTCTATCAACTTGTGCTCAGGGCGTAATACGTGCTGAAACTGCGTTGAAGAGCTCTCGACTCGGACTCAGCCATCGCATCACCGCTGCGCCGCACTCAAAAAGCATGACAATCACCAACCAAATACTATCAACCTTACCCACAAAAAAATCCAATTTAACTATAAAAATGATTTTTGCGGTTTTAACCGCGTAAAAAGGTTATAATTAAACAGTTTGACACAAATAAATGAGCACACTAATCTCCCACCAAATACAAAACACACAACCGGGCCCACAGAATTCTTACCGCAACCCCAAAGATAACAACTCCCACGCAAGAATGCCCCCCCGCCTCGACATATAAAACACCAAACAACCACAGAAAAAACCTCATTCTTCCGGGCAACAAAAAACGCACTGTCTCCACATCAGTTCATATGCGAAGCATGCAACATATAGGTGACACATGAAGGATGTGCCTGAGAAACCCACCAGGCCCAGCACTGATTCGCCGACAGAAGAGAAAGAAGCTCTACGGGCGACCGTAGAGCGATTCCCGGGCAATCTGGATGCCTGCCATGGCCTGGTGGAGATGCTCCTACGATACCATAAGCCGTCAGATGCCTTTGAAGTGCTGGCACAGGGAGCTCGCCATTGCCTGAAAGAGGGGCGTTTTGACGACGCCATCGGCCTGCTCGAGAGGATGCTCGAGGTCCGTCCGGAATATGTTCAGGCTCATCTCGAGATCGCTCGTACCCACCTTCAGTTGGGGCGCTTTCCCAAAGCATTAGCATCCTTCGGAAAGGCCTTCGATGGATTCGTCGATCGAGAGGCTCTCTCAAGGGCGGAGAAGGTACTCCGGCTGATGCGGCGGATCGATTCCGAGAATATCGCCGTCGTGTTGCGGGAAGCCGAATTGTTGGTCCAAAAAGGGGACGCAAGATCGGCGCTGGAGCAATGTTCGCAACTCGCCGCTCGGCTCAAATCTCAGGAGCATCATCACGAATTCCTGGAGGTGTGCGAACGGATGCTCCAACTCGATCCAGACCAGGACCACATCCGCCTGGAAGCAAGCACTGTCCTCTGTGACGAGGCGAAAGCCTTTATCAATTTCGGCCTTTTCGACAAGGCCATAAAGGCCCTCGGTCGAGCCATAGTCTTCACTCCCAAAAGGCAAGAAATTTATTTAACGCTGGCCGACGCGCTGGAACGAAGTGACCCTGGGTTCGAGCCATCGACATTGCTGATCACGATGGCACATACGACGGAAGAACCCGTGAGCCAACGCCATCTCCTCTCACTGGCACGCCATGTCAGCCGTGACAAGGAGCACATCGATCGCCTCGCCGAAACATGGGGACTCGACGTTCACGACGGGGTCGACGTCTCTTCATATTTTACTGAAAACGAATCGACTCCAGAACCGGGGCAAACGCAAATCTCACCCTCGTCGACGACCGCCGGTGCCTTCCAACGAGTCATCACCCGCGAACACGGGCCTCTCATCAATGACGGATCTGAAGTTCAGAATCTCATCACCCTGCTGCGCCTCATCGATCAAACCGATGACGCTGCGCATATAACACTCCATGATACGGAGCAACGTCGACGAGTCGCCGAATTCCTGATCGACCGCCGCCAGGTCCCTGCGGGGATTCGTATCAAGGGTCAGTACCTTGTCGACGCTTCGAAAGAGGGGTCCGGTGCACAACAGCTAGAGCAATTGGTTGGTCTCTGCGACTTGATCTGGAAGGAAATCCAGAATGGACACGCACTTCGCCAACCGAACGCGGTCGTCTCCTCGTGGCAGCGAAAGCGATTGAAAACGGCCACGGCGAAAGCGCTGCTCGAAGCGGCAAGAATTGCCACCCGCACGCCCCTGGGATTGACCATACGAAAAGTCGAGCAATCTCCCCTCCCTGCCCCGCTCTATTGCCCGACGGCGATCCTGATGACCTCCACCAGTCTGATCTGCCCGTCACTGCAACGGGAGCGCGAAGTTCTTACGCATGACGAATTTCACCTCGGTGAGGAGCAGTGGTGGCTGAAGCGCTGTCCCAACGGCCAGGGATACCTTCCTTTTCACCACCGACACCCTACCTTGCCGTCTTTCGAGCAGGTGCTCGCCGCCCGCGAGGTGGCCGGAGAGTTGGCGGCACAACTTCAGGACAGATGCTCCGGGGACCGTGAGCCCCCCCCGTTGGGCATTAGCTTGACGTTCTCCGGAGGGGCCTGGGGGGTGCTGGCAAAAGGGGACGTCATCTTGTTCGCCTGCTGTGAGCAGAGTGCAATCGGAACCATGCTCAATCGCCTCGCAAGCCTGACCTACGAGGGAGGACAACCATGAGTTCCCTGGTGTTGTTACTGCGCGACTTCTCGGTGCGGATCGGTGACAAACTAATTCTCGACCGGATCAATCTCGATATCGGCCAGCAAGAAACCCTGGTGATCATGGGGCCCGGAGGAGCTGGAAAATCCACCCTATTGAGAACGATATGTGGCCTCAACGATTCCAATCAGGCACTGAGGGTCAACGGAATCGCCAACTACCTCTCGGCCCCTGTCGGTGGATCGGAACGTCCCGTATTGGTGGAGCAGAACCCTCAGATGATGATCTCAACCGGCTTTGAGTTCCTGGCTCGCTCTTTTCCCGAACGCAGCGCTCATACCCGCCTGGAGATGTGCGAAATCCTCACCCAGGAATTTGTGCGCTACGGAATCGAAGACGAAGTGGATTGTCTGAATCGAGAGATGCTCTCGATGAGCAAGGTCCAGCGCCGATTGCTCATGCTCTTGGCCGCTCAGCTTTCACGGCCCGACCTGCTGTGTGTCGATGAACCGACGTCGGGATTGGACGACACGCAGGCACGGCCGATTTTGGAGTTTCTCGACCGCCAGAGCCAGGAGCGGTCCATCTTGATGGTCACTCACAATCAACGCCATGGACGTCAGCTCAGTGACTATACCGCGTTATTGGCAGGGGGGAAAATTTTCGAACACCTGCCTACGGAGGAATTCTTCTTCAATCCCCAGTCGCAGTTGACGCAGACCTTTATCCGCACCGGGAGTTGTACCGTGGCTTCTCCCGAGTCGCGGCCACAGGAGTTGGCTCCCTGCTACACCCAGAAGCAGCCCTTTGTTCGCAGTTCCACCCCGGCCGACATCCCTTCGCTGCGCTCTCGCGACCACGATAACTCCAGCATTTCAAGGGTCCCAAGTGAGAGGCGCGGTCCCTATGGCTTTCATTGGATGCGCCCGGGCCGAACCGCCGGCACGCCGATGCCCGGCGTCGTGCGACCTATCGAAGAGGATCTGCAAGCTCTGCGTCGGGTCGAGGTCACCTTGCTGATCACATTGACCCGGATGCCTTTATCTAACGAGTTGCTGGCTTCCTATGACCTGGAAGCAATCCACTTTCCCATCGTCGATATGCATCCTCCCTCCCTGGAGGAGGCGCGCCAATTGTGTCGCACTGTCGATGACCGGCTCGACGCCGGAGATGTGATCGCCTTTCACTGCCGAGCAGGCATCGGTCGCACCGGGACCATGCTGGCAGCCTACGAAATATGGAAGGGCATGAGCGCCGACGAGGCCTTTGAGGCTGCACGGAGCGTCCATTCGCGATGGATTCAATCTCAAGCCCAACGCCAGTTTTTAACCGAATTCGAGCGATGGCTCGAATGATGCCGTCCTTTTTTTGACGGCGCTTCGCCCTTCTCTTTGTCGGGAGCTTAGTCCCGACAACAGGGATTCACCCAACATGATGCTTTTTACAGCAATACCTCGTAACTCAAGGAGTAGTAACATGTCAGTTGATGCAGCCATCCAGAATTCCATTGGTGAAATCCCCGAATGCGTAGCCGGCGGGTACGTCGATATGTCCACGGGCATGCTGCTTTCGGTCAAGACCGTCGAGTCCCACCCCCAGGAGGTCCTCGATTTCGTCGCTGCTGCCACTGCCGACCTCTTCCAGGGGAAGACGGTGGTTACCATCGAGAAGATGTTCCGCAAGCATCGGGGACTCGATGAAGACGGAGCCCACTATTTTCAGGAGATTCTCGTCTTCAGCGACAACCTGCTGCATATCTTCCAGCGCTGCAAGAAAAAGCCCGATCACGCCGTGGTCTGGGTCTGCAATAAATCGGCTAATATCGGTATGGCCCTGACCAAAGCCCGAATGAGCCTGACCAGTGTGGAGGACTCACTCTGATCGACAGAGTGACCTCGACGTGCTCATGCTTGGGACAGAACACTCAACCGACCGTAAGTGGTTGAAAAACCCACGCCCAGAGATGCCATGCGCTCTCTGCAGTGGGATCTGAATCCTTATCCCAACCCTCCTTGAGTCGAAGTGCGCGGTGCGTCTGATGCGTCGAAAACACCCTGGAGCCGTGTTGACGATCGCTCGACGTGACCTGAGGCTTTGCGCTTTTCGCCGCGCCTTGACCGGTAGAATCTCGATTTTTCCGATCGCTGCCGCCCACTTCGACTCAAGGCATCACACCTAACGACCCTTGCTATCTTTGTCCCCCCCCACAAACGATATACAGTTATGGCTGACGTTTCCCCAGGAAGAGATGTCCCCCCACCCGACCAACCCACGGATGCTATCACGCTAACGCCCGAACGAGGGGGGTTGACTTCCTTGCAACTGACCAAATTAGTTGTAGAGCAGTGATTCAACTCCATCGGCAACGGTCGCAGACCTTGCGCATTCTCTTGGCTAAGTGAGCTGCCACCGACAAACATGGATCGACATTTCCGACGTCATCAGTTTTACACATCGAGACAGCGCCCCCCACGATCCTTCACCACAGCCCAATAATCTCCGTAACGGTGTGGAATCTGCTGCTGCGTTTGGTTCTCACAAGAGGCTGGACCAGGTGTTTTCCGCTCACCGACAAGGTCTAGCATTTCAGGATTTCACGTGGCGTCCGATGGTATCGGACCTCGGGCGACCTGAACGAGCGAATTCAGAACCGTGCTGCCAGATTGCCTACAAGACAGCCGCTTCGAGCCTGACAGGGTTTCTCCGGTATTCTTAGATAAATTAAGGAATCGCCCTCCCCCTGCCCCGTACCAGCGGGTGCCCCCCGCTGCCACGGAACAGCGAACCTGTTGGGCTCCCCTGATAGTTGTCCAGTAGTCCGGGCCCAGAGGATAGTATGAACGACGAGACACTCCCCGAATCCAGGGCCGACCTGTTACGACTGATGAAGCGCTTCGGCGAAATCAACGTCAAAAAGGGTGCCGAAGAGTTGGACCTTTCTGCCTCTACAATTCGTCTCCACCTCGCCGGCCTGGAGGCAGACGGCTTCATTCAACCGCGCCTCAAACGAGAGGGAATCGGACGACCCACGAAGATGTATTCGCTTACCGAGAAAGCGGATCGCTTCTTCAAGAGTCAAGAGCGTACGTTTCTGCGGAAACTGCTCCGAGAACAGATCTCGGACGGTCATACGGAATGGCTGGAGGAATTTATCGCCGCCAATTGTCGCCGTATGAGAGAAGAATGGCAAAAGAGCCTGGCATACGCCTCGCCTAACCAGAGACTCGAAGTCTTGCAGCAACTACTCGAAGAGTGGGGGTATTTTCCCGAGGTTCGTTTCGACGAGGACCAAAAATTGGTGATCGAATTCTTTCACTGCCCCTATCCCAATGTAGCCAGTCTGGTTGCTAAACAATGCCAATGCGAGCAGAAACTCCTCGAGGAATTGACAGGCACATCGCTCGACCGAGAATGCCATATGGTTAAGGGAGCATGTTCCTGCCGCTTTCGAAGTGAAGAAGCGATGCCGCGAGAGTAACACTGGGCCTGATGACATGCAGTGGCCCGGTGGTCGAGGAGAGGACCTTTCTCCTCGCTCCTACACCGCCCAACTCCCTTTCGAACCGACAAACGCCAGCTTCAGTTCCCGGTCATCCGCCGTGCTTGATCTTCTGGAGTTGCTCGCGCCAGCCGGTGACAGGGGCTTTTGCCTCCCTTTCGATGAGCGCATCGATATCAGGGTTATAGCCGATAAGAGAGCTCAGTTCGCTGGCGATTTGTTCGCCGACGACGCCCTGGTCTTCCAACTCTTCGACTCTGGCGAGTACCTCCGTAGCCAGGGTCATGTCGTGTTCGCGAAGCTCTTGTCGGAAATTGATCGCAGTGAGAAGTTCGACAAAATTCAGAACGTCCTGCCAGATCAACCACCCCTGGTAGGTGTGCCTTTTTTCTTTTTCGGTCTGAATCCAGCCATAGACTCGATCCCAGAGTCGGTCAAAATCAAAGCGGTCCTCTACGCGCAGCGTGGGATAGCAGTTGTGGCCACGTAGCTGGATAAAGCTTGTCCCCGCAATTCGCAGGCGCGAGACGACTTCCTCGTGGGACGGGGGTTGACGATGGCGCTCGAATTTACTCAGGGCCCGCCGCATCTTGCCGTAGATGCGTCGCGTTTCCAGCGAATCTTCCAGACTGAGAAAACATCCCAGTTCAGGACTCCGATCGGCCCCGCTGCAAAGGGTTCGTTCCACGTTGACCACGGCCTTGGTGGTGACTCCTTTGGCCTTGGCGAGCTGGGACAGAACTCGGCGAAACTCAACCTTCTGTCCGTCGATGGCCTCGACGATTCCCCGCTGACGTCTGAGCTCGTCGGCCGCCATCGCCACCGCAGACCGCGTGTATTCATAGGTCACCGCTTCGTCAAGGGGATGCCGCGGAGAACGAGCGAGCTTCTGGAGTAGATCTATCCCTGATTCAAGGACCGCAAGCGTTGTGGAGACCAGTTCTTCGGGCTCACAAGATTTTCGATCTTGAATGCATCGATTGATGCTCTCTTCAATTCTATCTCCGTCCTGTAATACCTCTTTACACAAGTCGATGACTTGCTCGGGAGAATCGAATACAAAACCGCTTGACGGATGTGACAACTCCACCTCCGTCACCTCTGAGAATCCCGATATCTCCAAACCCAGACCCTCGTACTTCATTTCTTCTGACATCGCTATCTTCCCTACTGCACGATGCTACGTTGGCAGCCCAAAAACCATGGCTAACTATAAAACAACTTGCACCATAAAAACAGGGTATACAGGGAGGATCTCAGGCCAGCCTCATGAGACCCCACCCCCTGGATGACTACGCTTATGATGTCTTCGCAACTCATTGAAGCCGTGGCAGTGACGATGGCCGCCATCAGCGGATGGATGATTCCTGCTGTGCGTGGCGAGTCGGGGTACCCGATCGCGGGTCCGGTGGGTTCGTTGCTTCCGATTCATAGTGGCTCATCGAGACATATTGATGACCTCAATCGCCCATCGAATCGGGATTGGCTCGAGAAAGAGCAAAGTCGAGGATCCGGTCTGTAAAATCCGACTCCAACACGGGCATATGGGAGCCCCCGACGATGCTCCACAGCTCCACGTCGGCGCCGTCGGGACAATCATCATAGCCGCGAAGTGTGGTCTCTTCGCCGGGGATTATCGAGGAGACCGAAATATTGTCGTAGATGGAGCTGTCATCGGAACAATCATTTCGGGCCGCCCAGCGGTCAGTCAACGTTCGGGCCGCCGGATATTGGCCGATGGCGCCGGCATATAAGATAACGGCATCGCTCGTCCCGTGGATATGGAGCATCGCCACCGATCCATTGGCCGAACAATCCGCGTCGTCCCAGTGTCCGCCGCCGGCCAGTCCGACGACCGTCGCCAGGCGGTCGCCATGATCGCAGGCCAGTCGATTGGCGAAAAAATGGCCGTTGGAATGACCTACCAGATGAATCCGATCCGGATCGACCACGTCGTGCTCCAGCAACTCATCCAGAAGTTCGACGAAATAGCCCACATCGTCCGGCTCGTCTCCATAATGATCGCAACAAAAATCGGTGGCGTTCCAATACTGCTGCCCCGTCGTGTCCTCGTGCCCCTCGGCAAGGACGACGATGAATTCGCGCTCATGCCTGCGCGGCGAAAGCTCGAAATAGGAGTCTTGAATCTGTGCCGTCGCCGTATAGCCGTGAAATAGAAAAATCACCGGCAGGCGTCGATCCGGCTCGTAGTCCTCCGGCAGAAGAACACGGGCCGGACGATCGGAAGGACCGATGGTCCACTCGCTCTTCAGTGGCTCGCTTCCGCTGTCATGACCAACGTCCGGTGACGTTTGTACATCCGCACCGGCGGCATCCACGGAGGGACCGGTGTCCTCCATCGATGCATCACCTCCCCCACCGTCGGCCTTTGTTCCTGACTGGTCGTCGGCACAGGCCGCCATCAGGACCACCGAAAAAACGCCAACCATCAACACTCGAATAACCATCCTCATGTTTTCGCTCGTCGGGTCGGGTTTGAATTGCAGAGTCTTTGGTATCACTATATGGTTTGGAAACAGACGGGCTGGCCGTATATCACGAAATGCGATTCCCATGGGTCCTCATAATAGGATACACCTCCAAAATCCCAACCCCGTTTTGAGTCTCCACCCGGGAGCGCGGCCAACCTGGTCGCATTGGGTCTGGCAACTCGCCATCCCGCAAGAGTATGGTCACATCATCCCGTGAGCCTACGAAACGCTTTCATGGAAAATAGTTGGAGAACCCTCGATGAATGAATCTGGAAACGAAGTTTCTCCGCTCCTGGCACGAATTGTACTTTCTGCATTGCTGATCTTCGTGGTCACAGCGTGCTCGGAGCCCACGGGTTATGAGGGCCAGGAAGACGTCGGGGACTCATCGGGCGACGTCGGCGATACTGGCGAGACAAGCGATACTGGCGAGACAAGCGATACGGAGGATACGGCTCCCCCCGACCAATGCGATGACGCATGTGGAGACACTTCGGGAGATGTCGACGCCGGCGATGAAGACGTCTCGCAACCTTCCGAGGCCGTCGACGGAGAATGTGGCACACGGGCGCAGTCCTATTATCTGCAGCACCGACAATGGCCCGACGGTGAGACGTTTTGCGACCAGGGCTCGTTGGTCGATGCCGATCCCTCCTTTCCCGCACCGGGCTCCTCCGTCCAGTGGACCTGTGAGGGCGTTGACGGCGGCCAGAGCGCTCAGTGCAGCGCCTCGCGCTCCGGAGATTGCAGCTCCGATCGTCAACCTCCGCAAGATTGGACACAACTGACCAATTGCGTTCGCGACTACAACTATCCCGGCGGCTGGCATCCCGACGCCGATTGCAGCACCTGGACCGGTATCTGGAGCGACCACTTCTGGAAGATCGGCGGTGTGACGAGACGACTTGCTCAGAATCGATACTCTCCCCATCAATACCTGGCGATCGAATTGAGCACCGTCGACATGCCCCCTTCGAATACGGGCCGGTTCAGCATGGAGCACGACCCTGCCTTCGATGCCGCGCCGACCCTTTTGTCCACCATCTCGAGATGCCCCGGTGATTTCCATCACGGACCCATCATGGAGGAGACCGGCTGTTTTCAGACCCTCGGCGCCGTTGCGGGCTCCTCGGGAATCCACCAATGGGGCGGGCTCGATTCAGATCGCAACTGCCAACTGGAATCGGATCAGACCTATTATTGGAAC
The DNA here is from genome assembly GCA_007131755.1 of Myxococcales bacterium. Taxonomy (GTDB): domain Bacteria; phylum Myxococcota_A; class Bradymonadia; order Bradymonadales; family Bradymonadaceae; genus SLJM01. The sequence goes on from SLPW01000414.1 coordinate 15,237, forward strand.
CTCATCGCCACCAGCGACGATCCGGGCACCGATCCCGACGCCATTGAACCGCACGGAAATTGTCTGGACGACAAATTATGCGGCGGCGTCTATGCGCCTTATCAATAGCGTTCTCGCCTTTAGCGCCTTGAGCCGGGACCAGAACCACTGTCCTTCGAACTCTGCGTTACGTGGCCCCTGGCCCCCAGTCTCTTATTCGTGTCTTGCGACGAACGATCGCGTCGCCTCGACATACTCTTCCGGATGAGTCATATGAGGGACATGGCCGGCTCCCTCGAAGCGCACGACCTCAGCCTGGGGCAGCACCTCGGTAAGTCGCAAAACCACGCCGGCATAGGCAGGAGAGCCCTCACCTCCCACGGTCAGCATCGCCGGTTTTTCAAACCCTGTAAGCCAGGCCGAGTCGAATCCAAATTGGTCGGGATCTCTTGCTTCGTCCAGAAATGTCGGGGCGTTTTCAACGAAGGTCGCTCGGAACCCTGGAGGCAACTGCGACCAACTTCCCGGCCCGAGTTCATACTCGATAAAGAATCTGGCACCTCCCTCGCAGTCGCCGGAGGCGATGAGGTCGGCGACCTTCACCGTCAACTCTTCATCCTTCTCCACGAGGTCAATCAAGTCTGGATCATCACAGATGAGCTCCCACAGCGGCGGCTCGTGGACGATCACACCGCGCATCAGTTCGCCATGCATAGCAGCCAACCGTAACGAAATAGAAGCCCCGAACGAGTTGCCCACCACCCAGGCCGGGGCCAGCCCCAGCGCCTCGATCAATATGGCGAGATCGGCGACGTCCTCATTGATGCTCCCCTGTCCGGCCAGCCGCTGACTCTCGCTGTGACCGCGACGGTCATAAACCACAACACAGAACGAATCTGCCAATGCCTCCACCACATCATCCCAGCCATGATGTGAAGTCCAAGATCCGTGGACGAGTACCATCGGTGGCCCGCTTCCAGTCCGTTTGTAGGCAATCTCGACCCCATCCGGAGTAGTAATGGTTTTCATAAATGCTCCTTCGCCGTGTGACGTCGCTTCAGAAAAAATCAATCCACCCTTTTCCCAATAGATGTTCAACACAGGTAGCAACAAAATCGAACCCGGTAAACGGTCCGGGGCGGGGCAATCGCCACTGTCGCTGCTTCAATGAGTTGCGAAAACACCGTAAGCATCGAGTCATCCGGGAAATGAGGTCAAACGCGATTGCCCTGCGGGCCAGGGAGCGATCGGTCTTTTGCTTTTCGGGTCTATTTTCTCCCTCCCTCCTCCTTCCGGAGCTCTTTCCATCGGTTGACACTTGCCCGCTGTGTCTAGGTTGAGACCTATTGCAGTCAAATCTTCTCGCCGTAGCGACGTTCCCATCACCCTTCAGTAATACAGCGCTACACAACCCGTGAGAGCACTCGTCGAGGTGCCTGAGGCAACGCGGCGAGCCTCCTGAGGCCGTGGGTACGCGGCGATGGGTCACGAGCTACGTGATGATGGACTTGTCGCAGTGACGCCACGCTCAGAACCCACTCCAATCTACGGAGAAATGATGCCTCGCTCGTTGGTACCCCTACTCGCCAGCGCTGTTCTACTATTCAGTTGTAGCACCTCCAATCCGGACCCCGTGTCGGACAATCCCGCCGACTCGGCAGATGAATCGACGAAGGGCACAGAATTCGTCGACGAGGGCCCCGATCACGCCCTTGTCTACACGCCGGACGAAATGGAGTGGCAGGATGGCCCAGCCTCTCTTGAAGAGGGCTCTGAATTGGCCATGTTGGAAGGAGAACTTGACGAACACGCCGTATTTACAATTCGGCTTCGATTTCCCGACGGCTACCGAATCAACCCCCATACCCATCCCGGGGTGGAGCGTCTGACGGTCATCTCCGGCACCTTCATGCTCGGCCACGGTGAGGAATTCGACCTCGACGAGACCACCCCCTTAGAACCCGGCAGCTACACCTCGATGCCCCCCGGACACCCCCACTTTGCGATGACCGACGGCGAAACCGTCGTTCAACTCAGCAGCGTCGGCCCCTGGGAAATCGAATATATCGATCCAGGCGACGACCCGCGCGCACGAGCAGAGAAATAGCGACGCGAACAGGCGGAACGCCGCCCCAGGGACGTCGTCTCACCAAACCCGGAGCCACAAGGACTCCGGAGTTCCAGTTAAGAGTGGGTTAGGGATCCGAAATCGCGGGCTGGAGTATCCCTGTGCTTTTCGATAAAGGCCGTCACCGTCGCCACGTACTCCCGCGGCTTCTCCACGTGCGGGACGTGTCCCGCTCCCTTGAACTCGCTTACTTCAGCCATCGGCATCGCCTCGGCGAGCTTGGTGACGATCGGCTCAAACGCGGGCGTGCTCCGGTCTCCTTTCGTCAGTAGCACCGGATGCGGAAACTCTCTGACCCACTCCAGATCGAAGGCCGACTCATCGGGATCGTTTAGATCGTCGACCACCGTCAGTGTGTTCTCGACCATATCCTGCCTCAACTCCGGTGGAAATTTGGACCACACCCCCGGTCCCAGCCCCTCCTTGACGAATTGTTCGGCGGCGCCAACGTAATCGCCAGATGCGATCCGCTCCATGACTTCGGAGGTCAGTTGGCCAACATCCTCAAGCAACGGAGCTGTGGCAGGGTCGTCGGCAAGCAACAACATCAGCCCCGGCTCGTGAGCAATGACGCCCTGCAGAAGGTCCGGCCTCTCGGCGGCCAGACGAAGCACGATATTCGCCCCCGAAGACTGGCCCGCCACCCACGCCGGGCTCAGCCCCAGGTGCTCGATGAGGGCTGCAAGGTCGGCCACATCTTCGTGGATGCTGCCCTGTCCGCCGGGCTTTTCGCTTTCACCATGCCCACGGCGGTCATAGCTGAGTACCCGAAACGACTGCGCCAATCTGGGAACCACGGGATTCCAATACCGCCGAGATATCCATCCTCCGTGCACCATGACGAGGGGAGTCTCTCCGCTTCCATAGACTTCGTAGGCCAACTGGACCCCGTTGACAGTCACCATCGCCGTCTCTGTACCTCTTTGCCTCGAGCCCTCCGTCCGCATAACTCCTCCTTGTGGGTGAGCTGCCTAATATCCCTCCTTCGCAGAGCCGCTCCTTGAACGGACTCCCCGGAACGGACTCCCCGTATCACTTTGCTTGAAGCTACTCCCCACTACTTTCGAACAAAGCAGACCGCATCGCAGACGAAGGAGCCCCGGATGCCCACAGGGAGCGCGGTGGCGAGGGCGACCCGACCTCCACGTCAACGCAGTGTGGCATATCCCCTTTGACATCATCATTGCCGGCATGGATGCGGGCAATCTCGTCGTCAATCAGATCACACGTCTTCTGATGGGCGCGGCATTCCTCTACTTTTTCGTGGCCTCCGACGGACGACTGTTGGGCCTATGCGTATTTCACACCGCCCACAATGTCGTAGTTTACGAAGGCGTCAGCCCCACCGGTGTACTGCAACCGGCGTTCGAAGGACTCGACGCGCTGGCTTATGTGGGGTTGTATCTCTCGCTGTCCATCTTTTTGGTCTGGATTACGGGCCGGCTTGCAAGGCCGAATATGGCACAATGGGTTCGTTCCTCCGATGCCTAAACGGGACGAAATCCAACTAAAATGGCACCGAACACGGAGGTTTGTGCCGTTACCGTGCCTGCAATTTCGTCTTCCCCGTGGGCCAGTCGCTGCCGCCGGGATGAGCCTCGAAGAAAATGGAGCCCGTCTTCATCTTCCCAAAATGCCTTTTTTTCGCGGCCCCATTCAGGCGCCCCGAATAGAGTGAGACCCAGTCACCTCGTTCCGTCGCTCTCGAGTCCACGTCGAAGGGGACAAACAACGCCCGGAGCTATCCCACGTCCGTCTGTTTGATGCGCCTGCACTACGGCGAAAACGACCATTCGAGGGCTGTCTTCGATGACGGTCGTCAGTGTGCGGAGAAGCGCTGTCGTTCAAGCCACGGCGCGCAAAATGATGAATTCGTAGCCGTAATAGTCACCGAATTGGCGATGAAGCTCTACCTCGCCATGAATCTCGTCCAACACCCAGAGGGCCCGGTCATCGCCGGCATAGATCTGACGCAACGCCGCGATGCGCTCTTCCATGGGAGCATAGAATTGATCCCACCAATCGCTTTCGGGCAGCGTAAAATGTCCCTGAATTTCGTACCCGCAGCGCCTTGCAATCGCCAGATTGGCCCCGACATCGGTGATGCTCGGATACTCCTTATGCCACATCTCGAGTACCGCTTTCGGTGGGTCGGTCCGCAGCCAGACGGCCTCCGTAAACGCCAGATAGCCCCGGGGCCGAAGCAACGGGCGCCACAGGCTGAGCGCCGCTTCGACTCCCAAGAAATACGCCGCCCCCTCGCTCCAGATCAAATCCACCGACCCAGGCGCGGCCGGTGGCTCGGCCATATCACCTACTATGGGCCGGACCCGCTCTTGGAGCCCTCGCGCTTTCACCTCCTGCTCCAACTTCACAATAAGGGGGGCATGGGAATCGATGGCCGTGATCGTCCCACCACTAAGTGCTGCGAGGTCGAGCGTCTGCGCCCCACTTCCACAACCCATATCGTAAATGACTGGCTCCTCCGGCAGTTCACCACAGATCGCCAGCGCCCGCGCCGTCGACTCCCTGCTCCCCGGCCCTTGCCGCGGCAACCACTCGTAGACCTCGAAAAAGATCTCGTCGAAGCGCTCTGACAACTCTTCTTGATCACTCATGTCGACGTTCCTCCACTCAAAAACGAGGCATCGAGTTTTCGGTAGATCACCACATGCACCCTTACGTCTCTCGCGACGAACCTCGTGAACACTCCGGTCAAAGGTCACGAACTCGTCCTCAGTGCCCTGAATGCCCAGCACGAACGGAGGGTCTGACGGATCGTAGGGCTTTTTTTTGCTCATGAAGATCGACACCTCATCGAAGATTTGATCGAATGCTCTCTTACCCATTCGTAAGGAGGCATCGTGAACAACAAACACGACGTAGAACTCGCAGATGAGGAACGAAAGCAATTCAAAGAGATGCTAAAGGCTGGCAAGCACAGTGCGCAGAAGTTTTGCCGCGCTGTGAGTTGTAGTGCCCAGCCCATCTCTGATTGAATAACAGGTGATTTTTGTTCATCTTCAGTATCCGGATTTCTCTTTCGTACTTCAGTACACGAATTTCTCTCGTCGATGAGCGCATTGCGGAGCGCCGATGTTTTCGAATCACCACTCCTTTCTCACTCTATTCTTCGTCTTCGGTATATTGGCGGCCTCGATGCTGCCTTCCGTGGCACAGGCTGAGTCCCGGGCGGTGACAACTGTCGAGCCCGATCCCGACAATATGCACCTCTGGTTCGCCCTCGACTATACTGAGCCTATTGCGACACCGGAGCAGGATCGCTGGATCTACCCCTCCTTCGGGCTGATCTTCGAACTCCCCATCCTTCAATTCGAGGTTCGTTCCGGGGCGCCCTTTGCCTTCATCGATGCCGGTCTTGGCTTGATCAGTTACCTCTCGGGCTCCTCCGGGAATCCCCCCATAGCCACCTCGCTCAACCGAGGCGTAGAGCTCCCACTGGCCCTCCCTGTTCTCGACAGCCGCCTGCAATTTTCCCTCTCCGAGACGGACCGGCGGCGGCTCCTCATCGGACCAGACTATCGCTTTCAGCTAGGATTGGTCCGCTTCCAAGCCGATCCATCTGCCAACGACGAAGAGGAGCTCCCCTCCCATGTCAACGAGGAGGTCGAACCAACCTATATCATCAATCAGGTCAGCCTCCGGCTGGGGCTAGGCGTCGTCAACGATGAGGCAAATTTCGACATTGCCTTGCTCGCCGGCAATGGCTTCGGCAGTTTTTCCCTCTACAACCCGCTGATGGGCATGGAATTAGTGGGCTGGACGTCATCAGGAGGCAGACCGGTCAACCTGTATTTTCGTTTGATGGGCCAGCTCCAGCGCATCGACTATAGCGGGTACGAGCCCAGATCCGTCCTTAAGCGCCCCTATTACGATACTGATTTCCGGCGATGGACTCGCCACCTAAGCGTCACTCTGGGCCTGACGTACAGTCTCTGAGCGCTATGGAGCAGGACAACCCGGCGTCGCCCTCGCCGACGCCCTAGGGGTACTCGGCGAAACTCCTGAGCCGTATTCGGTTTCGAATAAAGTCGACCCCATCGCCGCCGCAGAAGTTCCCTGGGATTGGATTCACAGGTCCTTGCCACTGTCTCGCCATGGTGAACAGCGATCTTCGTGCAATATTTTGAGAGAATTCGCTCGTTGTCGCAGCTTCCTGATAGTATAATATCTATTAGTTCGCCGAGAACAATTTCGCCATTTCATTCCCTACCGAGGAACCAGTGTCCGAGACGAGTGATTTACTGACCGCCGAGGCGCTTGAAGCATCCGATTGGTGCAACCGCGTCAATGCACTTCTTCCCGATTCTCTTCTCCCTTCTCCCGAGGACTACGACGAAGATGACCTGCCGCGGGAAGCACTGGAGGACGTCTGTGAAGAGATCCTCTCTCAGCCTAAGGCCATCGCCCACCCCGATTGGTCGAAGCTTCTTCGCGCCCTGGTCGAGCTCTCCGAGAACTATTGGGAGCTCACCGAGGACGCCTACGGCGAAGCCCTTGATCCCGACGACGCCGCTGATGATGAAGGCGGCGTCGTCGACATGATCGTCGATCTTGGTCTGTCCACCATCGAAGACGCCTTCCGGCTCCTCGCCGAACCCGCCGCCGTCCAACGCCACGACTGGCCCTCTCTGGTTCGGTTCGTCCTCCAGGAAAAGAACGCCCGCTTCGGCTCCAGCCTCTTCCTCAGCTTCGGTTGGGAAGAAGCAGACGAACTCTTCACCGCCCCTCACGTTCGCGCCCACCCCGAAGCCAGTGAGTTGTGGCGCGAGGCCAATGAGATTTTGCCACTTGAAAGCACTTCCCCCTGACACTACTTGTTCATTTTTCGCACGAGTGGCTCGCAGAGCGCAGATGCGAGAGGTCAAGGAAATGGACCGCAGGAGATGCCGGAGGCATCGCCGAGTGGCCATTGACGCCGAGATCGCGTACCTGAGCCTGCGAGACGCCGGAGAGAAGTGAGCAAGTCGTGCTAACATCGTCACTCATGAGTTCATCATGTCCAATCCATCCTTCGCAGACCGCGTCGAAAAAAGCTTCGGCGTCACCGTTCCCGCTGCCTACCGCTCTTTTCTCGAAGATGACGCCGCAGAACTGGAGAGTCAGGTCTTGAACCTCGAAAACGGTTTCCTGCGCGGACGCTTCGACGTCAACTTCACCGACTTTGATCTTCTGGACCTCGATTCCCTCGGTGAGCAATGCTGGATCGACGATATGTACAAGGCAATTTGAGGGCTGCCTTCGATGACGGTGGCCAGTGAGCGGGGAATCAAAGCGACTCACGCCGTTGGCCCACCGACGTCGATACGTGTAGTGTCCCGACTCGAAGGGAGCCCGACTCCGGGAGTCCTCCCCGACTTCAGACATCTTCGCCACGCGAGCAGTACCCATGACACACCGACAGCCCTTTTCCACACTTTCGTTGAGCCAGCCCTGGCTCGAAAACCTCGACCAGCTCGGCTACACGGCGATGACCCCCATTCAGGCCGAGGCCCTTCCGCTGATGCTCGAGGGCCGAGACGTCATCGGCGAGGCCAGCACGGGCACGGGAAAGACGGCGGCCTTCGCCCTTACCCTTCTGGCGAAGATCGAACCGGCAAGCGACCTCCCCGGCGCCCTCGTCCTCTGCCCCACCCGAGAACTCGCCGCCCAGGTGGCCGCCGAAATTCGCCGCCTGGCCAGACCCCTTCCCCATACCAACGTCGAGACCATCACCGGTGGATCTCCCATCGACGCCCAGATCGTATCTCTGGAACACGGCGTCGACGTCATCGTCGCCACCCCGGGGCGACTGCTGGACCACCTTCGCCGCGAGACCGTCGACCTGTCGAAGGTCCAAACCCTGGTCTTCGACGAATGCGACCGGATGCTCGACATGGGCTTCGTAGACGACGTGGCCGCCATCGCTGAAGCTACGCCCAAAAAACGCCAGACCCTCTTGATGTCGGCCACGGCCTCTCTCGAGGTTCGCCTTCTGGGCCGACGCTTTCAGACCGACGCCGCCTTCATCTCCGTGCTCGAAGACGAGCCCGACCCCCGCATCACCCAACATCTCTTCAAGATCGGTGATACAGAGCGAATCGAGGCCCTTCGCTGCGTCCTCGCAAGCTACAAACCGGACTCGGCGGTCATCTTTTGCAATCAGCGCGATACGACCAACTACGTCGCCAAAGTCCTGCGCAAAGCGGGCTACTCGGCCAGCAGCATTCACGGTGGGTACGACCAGCGCGATCGCGACGATATTCTGGAGCGCTTCACCAACGGAAGCCTCCGTCTCCTCGTGGCCACAAACGTCGCCGCCCGGGGCATCGATATCGACGAGATCGACGCCGTCATCAATTATGAGCTGCCCCGCGACCCCAACGAATACGTACACCGCATCGGACGCACGGGTCGCGCCGGCAAGAGGGGTTATGCCATCAGCCTTCTCGGCCCCTACGCCGACGCAAAGCTCGACAAGATCAACCGCATCGCCGACGTCCTGCAGGGAGTGTCGCGCCGCCACATCGACGAACTCTTCGGCGCCCGCGAAAACCCACGTCCCGCCAAAAATAGAACGATCCTCATCCTCGGCGGACGAAAACAAAAGCTTCGCCCCGGCGACATCGTCGGCGCACTCACTGGCGAGTTGGGCATCGACGGCGACGCCATCGGACTCATCACCGTCGCCGATCGCACCACCCACGTCGCCATCGAGCGCTCCGTCGCCAAACGGGCCCACGCCGAGATCAACGCCGGCAAGATCAAGGGACGCCGTTTTCGCGCCCACCTTCTATGACACCGGTCTCTCCAAATAATACAACGCCCCTCAGGGCCTACGGGACATTCCGGCGTTCTCCGATCACCCTTCTCCGATCAACTTCCCCTTTACAACGCCTTGAGTTGTACAACTTCCGGTGCCAGCAAGGCGTGTCGGAACCCTCATATTCCTACACATCTCCGTAACCCCTTTTGTTCGCAGGCCATCGGACGTCCTCCCCACCGAATCAGCCTTCGACCAAATCCAAGTCCGTACCATTGTCTCGCAATGGTGTGCAGCTATCTTCGGCGTCTCCGAGTTGTTCCCCTTTTCTGAAAATCAACTCCTAACTCTTGTCACGCGAGGTCATGGTGCCCGGCCGAGCAACGAATCGCCTATTGGTATTTCTGACGACGTTGCTGATCTGCCTGGCAACCACGTCTTATGCTGACGAGCCGCCCGACGGCCACAGCCCAAGCGAACGACAGGAGTTGCCGCTTGTTGTCGCCGGCATGCAGCAAGCGCTGGATGTTCCCCTGGGAAATAATCTCTTTACCGGCCCCTTGAATCCCGGCTTCGTAGTCGGCTCCGAGGTCGAGTACCTCCACGGCCGCTACGGACGCCTCTTCCAGACCGCAAATATCGGCTATTTTCACCATCGACACCTCGATCGCGTCGTCTTCCTCAATACGGAAATCGCCTACGGCTATGACCTGGACTTCGGACTCGGCTTCGAGGTCCTTCACGGAGTGGGCTATGGCCATCTCTTCACGGATCGCCAACTCTATTCTCTCGAGACCGGAGAGGCTGCCACCGACTGGGGACAACCCTCCGTTTTGGTCTCGTTGGCCCTTGGAATCAACTACGATCTAAGAACTCGAGAGATTGCTCCGCTGACTCTTTTTGTGCGCTATCAATCTCTCCTCCAGTTCCGCTTTGCCTCTCAGGCCCCCCTGCCGGTGATGCCGCGAACCATCTTTTCCGTCGGGACGAAAATCCACTTTCACTCCGGGAGCAATCGATGAGTCACAAACGAGTTGCGACCGCTTTTGTCTCGTCGACTCTCTTCCTATGCATCCTGGCCATCGGCGGTTGCACCGCTGATTTTGCCGGGGCTCCGGAAGAATATTACGCCTGCACACCACCGGATATCGCCCAGGACGACGACCATCCCCGGGCTGCCGAATACCAGGCTTTCCTCGACGACGTCGTCTCCGGAGGAATGCCCGGTGCCGCCATCTTTCTTCGCTCCGACGACGGCCTCGTCTGGAGCGGCGCCAGCGGAAAAGCCGATATGACCAGTGGTGTCGACATGCGCTCCTGCCACCTCTCACGAGGCGGAAGCATCACCAAGACGTTTACTGCTGTCTTGGTCATGCAATTGGTCGAAGAAGGCGTCCTCGAGCTCGACGACCCGATCTCGCAGTACCTCCCAGCCACAGTCCTCGACGATATTGGCAATGCCGATGTGGCAACGATTCGCCAGGTCCTCAGTCATACCAGCGGCATTCCCGATTATACCTCGAGCTCTTATCTACTGGGCCAATTCAATGATCCCTTCCAGCTCTTTTCGCTCGAAGACAATCTGAACTCAGTACGCGGTTCGAAGCCAGACTTCGCCCCCGGCACGGACTGGAAATATTCCAACACCAATTATGAACTCGCCGGCCTCCTCGTCGCCGAAGTCAGCGGAATGCCCTACGAAGAATTTCTCACCGAGCACATTCTCGAACCCCTAAAACTGGAGCAGACCTTTATCAATACCGACGGCACCACACCGTCCGGGATGGTGCGGGGCTACCTGGATATGCGTGGCGATGGCATGGTTTACGACGTCACCGACCACACCCTTGGCATCACCAGCCCCGGAGGCGCCGTCGTCTCTACCGTCTACGAACTCGCTCACTTCCTCGAGGCTCTTCTCGGTGGCGAACTCCTCTCCCAACAAGCCCTGGACGAAATGCAGAAATGGACGGTCAAGCAGATCGACGACGAGGAAGTGCTCTATGGACTGGGTCTCCAAAGTGACGAGACAGACTACGGCTACATCGTTGGCCATGCCGGTGGCATGGTCGGTTATACGGCGACTGTCTTTCATCTTCCCGACACCGGCGCGACGGCTGCTGTACTCATCAACGGAAGTTTCGGCAGGGCCCACCAGGCCCTTCACGACGAACTCCTACCCGAATTGCCCGATCTCCTACACACTGCCGAAGACTAGAACCTGTCCGACTTCGCCCGCCTCCCGTGTTCCAGCGCCCTCAGGTCATCCGGACTCAGGGCGATATGACGAGCGCAGGCCAGAGAACGCCGGGGCGGTCTACTCACCTTTCGCCCCCCCCGCAAGGCCATCGAGTTCCGTCATATCATCCGAACTCAGGTCGATATGACGAGCGCTCCAATTTTGCTCCAGGTGCTCCACCGACGAGGTCCCGGGAATGGGAAGAACCACCGGGGAGCGGTGAAGCAACCAGGCAAGTGCGATCTGAAAAGGCGTGGCGTCGTGTCGATCGGCGACGTCGGTCAACACAGGATCGTCGCCGAGCTCTCCAACGGCTAGCGGATACCAGGGAATGAAGCCGATATTCTCGCGCTCGCAATATTCCACTACCGGGTCATGGACGCGATCGAGCAAATTGTAGCGATTCTGCACCGTTGCGACGTCGACGATTTGGCGAGCTCGCTCGATCTCATCGACCTTGAAATTCGAAACCCCCACGTGGCGAATCAAGCCCTCATCCTGCATCTGGCGAAGAGCCCCCAGAGACTCCTCCAGGGGTACGTCGTCATCGATTGCGTGGAGCTGATAGAGATCGATTCGATCGACCTCCAGGCGGCGAAGTGAATTCTTGACTGCTCTCTTCAGATGCTCCGGCCTCCCGTCGGTCTGCCAGTCTCGGGGGCCTCCTCGGGTCAGGCCTCCCTTCGTCGCGATCACCAATCCGTCTCCGTAGGGACTCAGGGTCGCGGCGATCTGATATTCGTTGACCTCCGGACCATAGGCATCGGCGGTATCAATGAGATTGATTCCCAACTCAACGACGCGCTCCAACACTCTACGGGCCGCACCGCGATCTTCAGGCCAATGCCAGACGCCCGGACCAGTAATACGCATGGCGCCGAAGCCGAGTCGACATACCTCGAGGTCTCCACCGATCGCAAAATTCTGAGAGAGTTCGCTCATTGTCGCAGCCTCCTGATAGTACAACGCCTCTTAGTAGTACAACATCACTTAGCTCACGGCCCATCGCCGGTCGCCTGCGCCAATGGCTGCGTTGCGCCGGCTCGACGATGCGCTGCGGCATCGCCTGCGCCATCGCGCCTTGCCCTTGCC
>SLPW01000195.1 GCA_007131755.1 Myxococcales bacterium
AGGCATCGAAGAAGTTTTTTCGGGGGCAGTCCGCAAAGGAGCTCGTGACGCAGTCCGAGGCAGCACCAAAGTCACCCGGATCGGACGGTCAAGCCACGCCGACTGCCGAGTGATCAACTAGGAGCCGACGAACTCATGGCGCGCATGCGATCTTTTAGGGCCAACTTTCTTTTTTTGAGCACCTGGACCTCGAATTGCTCCTCGGGAGAAAGGGAGCGATGGCGATCGAGGGTGTGGAGGCGTTGCTCCAATTGTTGGTGGGCGCGGCGCAGAGATTCCAGGGATTCGTCGCTGCGGTGGGAAACCGAGTTGGCTCGAGGCATCATGATCCTCCTGAATTGTGGACGTCGAAAGGGGGCAAAGAGATCAGTCTGGTCGTGCACGGCGGATCGAGGCGATCGGGACAGAACCGAAGGTGGGAAATTCGCGGCTCCAAGGTGTGTGCTCTCCACGGCGTGAGGACGTGGTTGACCGAGGTAAAACAGTCTCGCAGACCGGGGTCCCCTTGGCAAGAGTGGAGTCGGTTCGGTAGACAGCCAAGAGTTGACAGGGCGGCCTGGTTTGGCTAACAGTCGCCGTCCGCGTTTTGCGGAGTATTTTTTCGGCGTGGGCCGTGCAAAACGCAACCACGAATCTGGTGCGGGTCGGTTCCGACGGACTCGAATTTACGCAAGAACAAAGAGGAAGACAGATGGCTGCAAAGATTGCGAGCAGGAAGAAGGGACGGGAGACGAGTCGTGATTGTCCGGCCTGTGGTACGGAGATGGAGGTCACGAGGGTGATGCGCTACACCGAAGGCCCCAGCGGGATCTTGTGGGCCTGTACCAATACGTCCTGCCTTACGCTGGTCAATAAGGACGGCGTGGAGGTGGGAAGTCTTCTGGACAAGGCGAGTTGAGCCGATCGGTTCGACGCCGTCTTCGTGAAATTTCCGTACAACTTCCGGGGGGCGCCGGGAAGGGAGAGCCTATTCAATGAGGAATGATCTTGAAATAGGACTCCCTTATAATCAATTGTTGATCCGTCGCAGCATCGTTCTCGGTGACCCATCGTCACCGGTCCGGGTCTTTCGACGAGGTTTGTAGTGCAGGCGTTGCCGATGTGCGGCGGCGGCGAAAATTGAATTCAGCGGCGATAAAGAGAATCGATATGAGACGACGGCGTTCGGGACGATGGATCAAATGGGGCTGGTGTAGCTTGGTGCTCGTGGTGGCGACGGTGACCACCGTGTCGCAGGCCACCGCTCAGGGAGGGGCGGTGCGCTATTCCTTCGAAGAGGCCCGGGTCGGTGGAGAATCGGAGTATATCCTGGTGCCCCGGGTTGAAGAGGGGCTGGGCGGGGAGGTCACTGCACATCGAATGGAGCAGGCCTTCGAGGCCCTTCGGCGGGCCAGGTCGTCGACCTATGGCCGTTCCTATGCGGAAGTGTCCGGCGACGATCCGGCGACGGCGTCGGCCACCGTACATATCGGTGCCGACGTGGACGATCGCAACGTGCCGTTCATCATCGCCGAGGCGGTGTATACGCTGACGGAATTCGGCCTGTCGGAGGTCCAATTTCCAGGTCACGTCGAGGGTGGGCTTACTCGAGCCGATATCTGGATGCCTGCCTATACCTTGACGGTGCCGCTGTGGAAGGTGACGCCTCCGGGAGCGGTGACGACGGCTCAGGTATTGATGCCCGACGGAGAGTTGGTGTCCGTGCAGGAGGTCACGACCCGTTGGGAGCGAGATCGACAGTCTGTCATCGATGATATCTACGCCTTTTTGGACTCCGGCGACGAATTGACGGTACGCATGGTCATCGGGATGCTCGCCGACGTCGGCGATGTCCGTCTGGGCGAAGTGCTTCCCTTTTTGAATCACGACGACGCACGCATCCGTCAGACGGCGCTGCGTACTCTGGAGGGATACGAAGATGACGAGTCGGTCCTCCAGGCGGTGCTCGAGGCGATGGACGAGGAGTCGTCGAGATCGCTAAAGCGCAGGATGGCCGGCTTTTTGGGGGCGTCGTCACTAGATGAGTACAAGATCAAAGAGCCCTTCTTTTTGATCGAGGAGGGAGAGGACGACGAAGCACTGGAGGCCGTGGAGGCTCTGGCCGATCAGAGTGGAGACGAGCGCGTCGTGGAAGTTCTGAAGGCGGCGCTTCGTGATGAGCGCTCTGACGTGGCGGAGGCGGCGTCGAGATCGCTCGAGGAGCTTCGGGCCTACGACGAGCTCGGGCAGGCACTTGAGGATGAAGAGGTCGAGGAGTCCCTTCGAATGGCGATCGCCGAAAGTCTCTCTCAGATGCGCTCGTCCAGCGAACGGTTGGTGGGCCTGACGTATATCGCCAACGAGCGTACGGGAGGCTACGCCAACCAGGCCATCGCCGGGATCGCCGACCTGCCGGTTGAGGCGGCGCGGATTCAGACCGAGAAATTTCTGGGAGACTCATCTCGAAGTCGTCGCCTGGCGGCCATTGATGCCCTGGTGGAGCGAAATAGTGTCGCCAGCGTGGAGGCCCTTATGGAGATGGCATCGGAACAGCCCGAGGGGGAGCTGATGGAGCAGGCGGCGTACGATATTATGGTTTCCCAACGACTGGCGGATATCATCGAACAGACCGAGGCGGATTCGGTGCGCGTCCAGAAGGTGGCGTTTCAGGCCATCGGACAGAGAGTCCAACGTGAGGGAGCGTCGCCGCAGGCGGTGGCGACCATCGAGGGTGGGGCCCGGCATAGTGAGGCCTCCATTCGCGGAGCGTCGGCGCGTTCTCTCGGAGAGTTGGGTACAGACGACGCTCTGGCCACTCTTGGCGAGATGACCGACGATTCTTCCGCGCAGGTGCGCCGGGAGGTGGCGCTTGCCATCGGTGGCTTCGAGGGCGATGACTACGCCGACGTATTGATGGAATACCTCGACGACGACGATCCGCGGGTCGTGGCGGCGGCCATCGACGCCATGGAGATGCGCGACGACAGGCGGGCCAGCGATCGCTTCCGGGAGAAGGTCGAACACGAAGAGGCGGCGATCCGGGCCAGCGCCATCCGGGCGGTGACCTCCTTTTTGCCCGACGACGAGCCCGATACCTTGCGTCGGCATATGGCTCTGTTGAGCGGGGCGGTCAGCGACGACGCCCAGGAGGTCCAGTTGTCGGCGCTGGAACAGTTGGGCCGCTTTGACGACGCCATGGCGGTCACTCACATCGCCTCTCAGGTGGGCTCGCGCGATCCGATCACCCGTACGGTGGCGCTGAAGGCGCTGGCGAATACGGGCCACGACGACGCCCGCCCCCTCATCGAGACGGCTCTTCGCGACTCCGATGCTGCCGTGCGACGCCACGCAGTGGAGGCTTTGACGACACTCCTCGGAAGTGGGGCACGTCCCACCCTGGAGGCTCGCATGGACGAGGAGGAGGATCCGGAGGTCAAGGAGTTTATCGAGACTCATCTGCAGCGCATTTGAATCGGCGGTCGGGTACGGGGTGATCCGTGCCCGGACGGTGGATTTCGAATTTGGCACGAGGAGGGCTCATGCCCGCAAAATGGTGGCCACTATTGGCAGTTCTCGTCTTTGTTCTCGGCTGTCAGCAGTCAACCGTTGCTGACGACGTAGAGGAAGAATCCGACGACGTAGAAGAAGAACAAGGAGAAGTCGCCCAGGAGGATCCCTGTGAGATCGACGACGATTGCGACACCTACTACCGCTGCATCGACGAGGTCTGTTCCATGCCCCCTGCGATGACTGGCGAGGTCACGGAGGATACGCCGGTGGCCTCCTTTTTTGATGAAGACGGACAGGAGCTGGCTACGTTTTATCTGGAGCTGGCGATTACCCTGAAGGAACAATCGCGGGGGCTGATGCATCGACCGGAGATGCTCGACGAATGGGGGATGCTCTTCGTCTATGCCCACGACCAGAATCTGTCGTTCTGGATGAAAGATACACTGATCCCGCTGGATATGATCTTCATCAATGATGCGGGCATGGTGGTGGGAGTGGTGGAAGAGGCGGAGCCGGAGACGACGACGTCGCGCACGGTGGGAGAGCCGGCGCGATACGTATTCGAGATCAACGGGGGGTTGGCGAGAGAAAAGGGGCTCGAACGGGGAGTGACGATGAGTCTGGACAATGTGGATGAGCGTTTTCAACCATCTCGGTAGAGTGGTGCCCGGCGGGGCGCACGGGCTGGCTCACGGGGTGGCCTGTGCGAGCGCGGTGGTCCTGGCCTTCGTTCCATTATTCAATCTGGTGGGATACGAGTCGGCGGCCTTCTTCGGGGTGATGTTGGGGCTGTTTGCGACGGGCCTGACCGTCTATTCCGTGCGCAGTGGTGCGATCGCTTCACCTCTGGGAAGGGAGCGGACACAGGGGCCGGCGCGAGACTTCGGCAAGCTCGCACTGCACCACCTGGCACTGATGGCGGGGCCGTTGTTGATCCTGACGCTCAACGGGATTCGCGTTCCCAATTGCGACTGGGCGTCGGGCTTTGCCTTCTGGGCGGTGATCGTGGCGCCGGCAATACTATTGGGACAGGCCGCCGCCTGGGTGGCGACGTCCGTTGCCGGAGACCGGAAGATTGCCCCCTGGGTCATCGCCTTTGGGTTTCCCCTGGCCGACGCGGCGGCCCTTGCCCATCACCTGGCCTTTGAGCCGCCGATTGTCGGACATCAGTGGTTTTTAGGTTATTTCGGGGGCTCCATTTACGACGAGGCTCTGGGCCTTCCACCAAGTTTGTTGGCCTATCGGGTTCTTCATCTCGTGGCCATCGTGTGCGTGGTGGCGTCCATCCAGGGCGTCTTCGAGCTGCGTCGTGGGCGCTGGCCAGGGTGGACCGCATTTGTCGCTCTGGGAGCGGCGACGGTATTTTTCGCTGGATTCTCGGAGCGAGCCCGGTTTGGAATCTCCATCGATCGAGCTCATATCGTCGAGGAGTTGGGGGGAAAGGTGGAGACCGAACATTTCGTCATCTACTATCCGAAGTCGCGTGGATATATTGAGCGCCTCGACGAGATCATCGACGATCATGAGTTTCGCTACGCCCAGATGCGCGAGTTCTTTGGCACCGATCCGGTGGCGGAGTCCGGACAGCCCGTGACGAGCTTCGTCTATCGCGATCGAGACTCGAAGGCCGATCTGATGGGGGGACGCGATACGATGGTGGCGAAGCTGTGGCTTCACGAGATGCATATCTTGTGGCGCGGGCCGGGAGATCGAATGCTGGCCCATGAGCTGGCCCATATCTTTACGGAACCCTTCGGTGCGGGACCGTTGAGGCTGAGCACTCAGCGGCGCGTGGGGGTAAATATGGGGTTGGTGGAGGGGGTCGCCGTCGCCGCCGAATGGCCGGCAGGCGATCTCGATCCTCACGAGGCGACGGCGGCGATGCGCAGGCTGGAAATCGCCCCCGATCTGCGGCGGATTCTCGGCGCCGGGGGATTCTGGACGGAGGCGTCGGGGCCGGCCTATACGGCGATGGGCTCGTTTGTGCGCTACCTGGTGGACGAAGAGGGCATGGAGGCCTTCAAAGAGGCCTATCCCCGGGGAGACTTCGCCGGGGTGTACGGGGTGGAGGTGGCGGAACTCATCGGGCGCTGGGAAGCGCACCTGGACGAGATGGAGCTCAGCCCTCGTCAGATGGAGGTTGCTCGAGATCGCTACGATCGGCGAAGCATCTTCGGGCGAGTCTGCGCTCGGGCGCAGGCGGAGCGTTTGCGCCGGGCGCGTCAGGCGGCTTCCAATGGGGCGTTGGCAGCGTCTCTTACCCATTACGAGGCGTTCTTTGATTACGAAGCAAAGAGCCCGCCCATCGTAAGGGAGTACGCCGAAGTTCTCAGGCATATGGGACGCGAAGACGAAGCGCTCGCCATCCTCGCCGCAGTGGAGCGCGAGGATTTGACGAATGTGGAGAGAGCTCGGTTTCTGGAGATGGAGGGCGATCTACGGTGGTCGAAGTCAGATGAGGCGGGGGCGGGTGAGCTGTACCGGAGGGCGATCGACAAGAAGGTCGGTGTCGACAGGGAGCGGCGGCTGCGTCTGAAGATTCGCGCCGTCGATGCGGGGGACGACCGGGGCCGGCGGGTCCTGGTGGAGCGCATCTCCGAGGAGCCACGGCTCTATGCGATGATGATGTGGCTAAAGGAGAGTCCCGACGATCCGGTGGCCCGTTACCTGGTGGGACGCAGTGCCTGGCGAAGTCGATTGCACGACGAGGCCATCGAGCATCTGGAGCGCGTGCGGGGACAGCTGGGGGCGGATGTACTGGACGCGGAAGTATTGCGGATGCTAGGGCAGAGCTATTATTTCGAGGGTCGATTTGACGACTCGCATGCGATATGGAAGCAATTGGCGACGTCGGAGATGACCCCCTATCGAGAGGCAAGTAGCCAGTGGATGATGCGCGTCGAATGGGCGCGAGGGAATAGGCGGTGAGCACGCGGTGGTTATCGAGCGCGATGAGCCGACGATCTGGGCCGACGTTGCCCGTTCACAGTGGTTGACCAGGAGAAGTTCGATGCAGGTATTGAAGCGCTATATTGGTTGGATGATCATCGCCGGATTCTTGTGGGCGTCGTTGGGGTGTGCCTCCAGCGGTCTGCAGACCGAAGATATCTATCCCGACGCCATGGGCTTCGAGATCGGTGAGGACGCATATGTCGAGGACACGCCGGATGTGCGGGAAGTGATCGATATTTTGTACCAATACCGAGAGGCCCTGGTGGCGAAGGACTTCGGCACTCTCAACCGCCTCGTCTCGGAGCATTATTATCACAACGCCGGAAATACCAGCACGACGCAAGACGACTACGGACAAGACGGTCTGCCCGAGATCTATGAGTTGATGGCCGAATACGTCCAACAGGTCCAGTACCACGTGGTCATCAAGGAGGTGGTGGTAGAGGGCGACCGGGCCCATATTGATTACGAATTCGAATATGCCTTCCAATTCGAGGTCGCCGACTCGGAGGCCTGGGATGCAGGTGTGGACGTCAACCGCCTGGAGATGTACCGCGAGGGTGGGCACTGGCGAATCACCGACGGAATGTGAACGCTGGAGTGAGTGTGAGAGATGGAGCGGGGAGCCGGCGATGTATCGGGCGGGGAGCCACGGCGTTAGCGGTCCTGGTGTGGGCGGTGATGGTCGTGTTTTGCTCCACGGCGACGGCAGTGGAGACGGCACAGGAGTTATTCGAACAGGGAAATTGGGAGGAGGCACAGGAAGAGGCGTGGCTTCGCGATGACGCCGATTCACTGCGCCTGCGTGCGCGGTTTGCGCTGTGGAGAGGTGACGACGACGAGGCCTACCGATTTGCCGAGACGGCTCTGGAAGTGGCGGGCACACAGGATGCCCGGCTGCGAGCGGAGGCGGAGGTGGCGAGGCTTCAGTGGTTCTTCGGCGATCGGGATGCAGCCATCGAGAGGCTGCGCGAGCAGGTGCGTCTTGCCCCGGACCATGTGGAGCTCCGCTATGAATTGGGGTGGCGCCTCATCGACGATGGAGACGTCGACGAGGGGCGAGCGATTCTGGAGGCCCTGGCCAGAAGATTCAACGACGGGTTGATCGAGGACGTCGACGAGCTGGTGTGGCTGGGCCGGGCGATGGAGGCGGCGCAGCGACCTCGCGACGCAAACCGGGCATTTAGTCGGGCCCTTAACGAGGACGAAGATCATCTGGAGGCCAGCCTTCGCTTCGGCCAGTTGATGTTGGGACATCACAATGTGGCGGAGGCCGAAGGGGCCTTCGAAGCGGTGCTGGAGCACAATCCCCATCATCCGGAAGCTCTCATGGGCATGGCCCATATCGAGTTTTACCAGTCCGGGCGCTTTGCCAGGTCCATGGAATTGGTGGACAAGGCTCGCGAGCACTACCCGGCCCATCCGGAGGTGCTGCTCAGTCGGGCGGAGTTGTTGATCGCCCAGGGGGCATGGGTGGAGGGCCGAGAGGTGGCGCAGCGCCTTTTGGAGCGGTCTCCGGAAGATACGAGGGCGCTGTCGCTCGTGGCGGCGGCCTCTCATCTCTTGGCCGATGAAAAGCGCTATGATGAGGTGGCCGACCTCTTCGACGAGCGACGATCGAATCGGCCCGATCTCTTGACGACGACCGCCGAATTTGCGGCGCTGAACAATCGCCACCGTGCGTCGGTACCGCTCTTCGAGGCCGCTCTGGAGCGCGACGAGCGCCACGGTCCGGCGCTGGCGGGCCTGGGGATGGCGCTGACGCGTACGGGCAGGGAATCGCAGGGCATCGATATTCTGGAGAGAGCCTTCGACGTCGATCGCTTTCACGTGCCTGTCTACAATATGCTCGAACTCTACGAGCGGGGCCTTCGCGATTACGTGACCACCGAGGTGGAGGGATTTAAGCTTCGCGCCCACCGAGTTCAATTCGATCTGATTCGAAAGGCCGCCGAGCCCCTGTGGGCCGAGGCCCAACAGGATTTTCAAGAGCGCTACGGAGTGGAGCTTCCGGAGTGGACGCTGGAGGTCTTCGCCGACCGTCAGTCCTTCTCGGTGCGCTCCGTGGGGCTTCCCCACGTCGATCCCCACGGAATCTGCTTTGGCAGGGTGGTGATGACCCGCGGGCCGGGAGAGGCGAATTTCAACTGGGAGATGGTGGTCTGGCACGAACTTGCTCACTCCTATCACCTCAAGCTATCGGACGAGCGGGTGCCGATCTGGTTTACCGAGGGGTTGGCGGAGTATGAAACCAGGCGTCGCGATCCGTCGTGGACGCGCTTTCACGACCTCGATATTGCGCGTCGGGTGGCTCACGGTCGGCTGTGGTCTATCTCCGAGATGGACGAGGTCTTTATGACCGGGCGGGGAAGCGAGGTGAGCCACGCCTATCAGTTGGCGATGCTGATGATGTTATTTCTCGAGGACCGCTACGGATTCGAGGTCATCGTGGAGATGCTTCAGAGCTTTGCCCACACCCCGACGGCGCAGGATGTCTTCGAGGCGGTCCTTCAGTCGCCCGTGGAGGCGGTGGATGCCGAGTTTGAGGCCTGGCTTCGC
>SLPW01000012.1 GCA_007131755.1 Myxococcales bacterium
AGGTGTTGGAATAAAAGGGGTTTTGTTTTTCGATAATGAGGTTCAGGATCGGAGATGTCTCCAGGATGCAGGTTGCGCTCTCGGGGGCATCACCATTTCTTTCGAAATCATAGAAGCCGTCGAAGAGGTCTCCCGTCGGCATTGGCCGGCCCGTTCTTCCGACTGCTTTGACAGCTTCTTGCGAACCTCTATAGCGAGCGACGTCCATGATACGAGCTTTTTCAGTGCCCGGCCTCATCTCTATTTCTCTTTTGGCGGTATTAGTACTGCCGTCGACGGCATTCGCCGGTTGGAACCACCTCGAGACCGAAGAGGGAGTAGAAATCTACGAGCGGCAGGCCCGGCATATGGGTGAACAGACCGTAAAGGCCGTCGTGGAAGTAGATGCGCCCATCGGGCAGGTGTTGACGGTGTTCACCGACCCGGAGGAACGAAAGGAGTGGACCTATCGGGCGCGAGAGCAAAAGGTGCTCCAGATCGACGGAGACGAGGAGCGGAAGTGGTTGGAGCGCTACTGGATGCGCATCAATATGCCCTTTCCTGTCTCGGATCGAGACTACCTGGTGGCCAAGCGCTACGAATTGCATCCGGAGGAGCGCAAATTGACGGCCCATATCCGTTCTATCAACGACGATCGAAAGCCGGATTCGGGATGCTGTGTGCGTGCGTTGTCGATGATGCAATACACTCTGGAGGCCATCCCCGGTGAGAATCGGACGCGGGTGGTGCTCATTGCGGAGACCGATCTGAGGGGCAATCTATCATCGGGAAGATTGGTGCGGCAGAACGCTCCGACGTGGCCGAGAGAGACGCTGCGAAAACTGGCGGAGCGGGCGGAGGCAAACGATGTACCCGTCGATGAGCGAGTCGCCGACTGGCATGAGGAAGATCAACCCGGCAAGCGCGGCGAATTGAGGTGAGGTGGTTCGGGTGATGCCGGTTCGGGTATGGTGAAAGTCCGAGTGCCCGAACCGGAGGATGGACCATGATGGCGAGATCGCTGGTGTCAGGGGGAATCGTCGTACTTCTCTGCACCTTCATGCCGACGGAGGTCTTTGCCGGCGACGGTGCCGAGTCAGAGGGAGGTTCGTCGGAGTCGACTCAGGAAGCGACGAAAAAGGACGACGAGTCCTCCGGGAGTGGCGAGGGTGAGCCTCCACGCCGCGTATGCCCGTCATGCGGAGAAGAGCACGAGTACCACGAGTTCGTACATCCCTGTCGTGGGGTATCGGCGTGGCCGCTGGTGCTCTTTCCGATCATGCTCGGATTCGGTGTGGCCGTGGGGATACCGGATTTGCGCTACGAGTACGGAATTGGGCGCAGCCACCGGACCTACTCCTGGCCCCTGTGGGTGTCCCTGCTGAGCGCTCGGGTCGCCACAGACAGTGACGGAGGATGTGTATTTTGCTACCGGCTGCGCGGCGGTGTGGAGTTACATCGCCCGCGGACGGCCGATCCCAGCAATCGATATTTGGTGGTGAGCCGTCAGGAGTTCATCTGGTTTTTTGAGGATAACGGGCAACTTCTGGGCATATTCGATGCGGGCTATCAGTGGAGTCCTGGAGCTGTGGGGCGACAGGGGCCAGTGGTCGGTGCCGGCCTCGGGATAGGCAGTGGACAGACCAGTTCGGCCCGCCTGAATCTGGTCTACCGACACCTCTTCGCCGAGGAAGCATCGCGCTCGAGCCTGGGCCTGGAGTTGCAATTTACGCTTTTCTGGGAGGAGATGTGGGAGAGGCGAATCCGCGTGCTGCCGTCGACGCTTCTTTTCCGACGGTAGGGTTCGAGACAGCTTCTTCGGCACCGCAAGTCGTACAACCCAAGTAGAAGTTGAAGGGCAAGTGGATCGGAGAACGGTGATCGGAGAACGCCGGGATGGTCCCGTAGGCCCTAAGTGACGTTGTACTACTAGGAGCAGCGGAGAGAGGGGGATAGGGGGGATGGAGATATGGGGGAAAAGAATTTAGATCCATTTCAGAAATACCTCGTTGAAGAGGGGTAGGTCGCCGGTGAAGGCGGCGCCTCCAACACGGAACCCCTTTTTTGCGAGGTCTGTCATGAAAACTCGAACCAAGAAGTCGCACTTTCTCCCCTCACCGGTCTTATTGGCCATTGCCCTGGCCACGGGCGTGGCCGTGGTTGCAAGCGCGCTTCCCGTCGATGCGCGTATGGCGCCACGGCCGGTTCAGAACCAGGTAGTGTACCAGTGCGAGGTCCCGGTAGAGGCGGCCCGCTCAGTACAGATGGCCTATGCCGAGTACTACGAATGTGTGGACCCCATCGTCGACGAGTGGCTGAAGGGATATCCCGAGCAGGCGGCGGTGCTGGCCGAGCAATATGCGATATGGAAGTCGAGCCGCGATCACGATCTGCGCGATCGTTCGGAGGCGGCGCGTTTTGTACGCAATCATCCGGTGGATTTCACGTCGAGGGAGGTATCGCTGACGGCGCGACAGGTCGAATCCATGGGCCCGAATTCATCTTCCGATCCGGCGAAGGTCCGCGGAGCCTTTCAGCGATTCTTCGTGGACAGAAGCGCCGAGCGGCTCTTCTTGAGCACCGATGAGGAAGGGCTGGTTTCGCTCGATATCTCACAGCGCTATGAATTTGCCGTGGAAGGGGCGATGGGAAGTGCGGGAGGGATGGACTTCTTCGTCGTCGACCAGAAGACGGCCCTGATGGAGGAGGACAACGAGAAGTTGGGAGCCCGGGACCTGGTGGTGTTGGATATCTCGGATCGAAGCAACCCCAGTGAGATTCACAGGCTTGAAGGAGCGCTTCCGAATGTTGGGCGAAGCAGCCGACAATTTCGCAGGATACCGAATCGTCCGCCCACCTTCGACGAGTACCGTGCGATAAGGGAGGGGAAATTCGCGCCTGCAGACTGCGGCAATGCGCCCACGGTCTCCACTCATCGCGACCAGCGATGTCGACCGGATGGGACGTGCTACCGCGAAGTTCGCCGAAGTAGTCCCACGGACGAGGGGCATTGCGAGCGAAGGACGGTGCAAGCCAGACCGACGCAGGGTCGTGTGCGAGGGGGGCACGGCGGTGGAGGGCGAATGCGCTCTGCACAAAGCCAGCCCGCCAGGTCTGCAGCGGCGCCGACGGCGCCGGAGATGGAGGAGACCCTGGGGGCGATGGGTGAAGCCGATGGCGCACCTGCCGAAGCGCCGCGTGGCGGAGAAGGAGGAGCGGGGTCGCTGAGCCAGATGATGGTCCATGAGTCGACGCTATTTGTCTTGAGCGCCGATCACGGACTGGATCGGGGGTGGCTGACGAGTTTCGATATCTCGGAAGTGCGCAGGCCCCGGCTGAAGCATCTGATCGCATTGGATAATGGTCCGGAGGCGCTGCAGCGTCACGACAATCTGCTTCTGGTGGCTGGCCGCGATGCGCTGGTGACGGCGTCGGTCGCTTCGAACGACGGGCCGCGAATTCTTGGCGAGCGACGTCAGCGCTGTCCCGTAAACTTCGACCCCGTCGTCGTGCAGGGTTCCATCGCCTACCGGACCATTATCGTCGACCAGCCCTGGAGCACCTGCAGTTCCCGCCTGGAGGTCATCGATCTGAGCCAGCCCCATCAACCGACGCTTCGGACCACGGAGTCCATCGCGAGGCCGCGAGGCCTGGCGGTGATGGATCATCGCCTCTTCGTGGCCGACGAGAGCCACGGAGTGCGTGTCTTTGATATCACCGACCCGGTGTCGCCGAAGCACGCGACGACCTGGCGCCTTCCGAATGTCAAGGACCTGGTGTTGAGCGACTTCGATCTCTACGCCATGACGCCGAATCGGATCGAGACCTATTATGTGGGTCCCCTCTACGGTGGTCAGACGCCGGACGAGGAGATTGTGGGCCGAACGACGGTGGTGAAGAAGTAGCCGGACTAGCGGGGGGAATGAGGTCTGGAATAAGCGCGCCGGTCGATTGCTGACCGGCGCGTTTTCGTAGGTCTGCGGCCAATGGGGTCTGATCAGATCTGGACGGGTTCTGGCGAATGTCTATACCCTGCCTGCCGGGTTGTTTTTCCGTCGCAGACGATGCAGCGTTCGCCCGTCGGAACACCGCTCACCCTCTGTGCGAAGTCGGCGGCTCGACAACGGACCAGCTTTGGGAGAAGCTTCGACCTATGATCGTGGGAGCAGAGAGAATCGCAGTGCAAGGAGACCCGTCATGCGCGCATCTTGGTTGGTACTGGTAGGATTTATGGCTGTATGCGTCGGTTGCTCGACACCGGCGGGATGCGACTCCACCGATGGAAGTCTCGGAGAGGGAGCCGTTGATGGGCAGCCCGAAGGAGAGGCCCAGGAAAGTGAGGAGGCGCAAGGGGGGGAAGAATCCCAGAAGCAGCCGGCCCTGAAGGCGATCGACGACGGGGAGGTCGACGAGCCGGAAGGGGCAAAAGAGGAGGCGTTGGGCTGGATGCGTGCCGGGCCGGGAGCAGTGGTCGTCAAGCTACATCTCGACGCCGCAGAAGAGCAGATCGCACCTGTATTCGAGCCGGTCGTCCTCGGAGTCGGCGGAGCGATGGGCGCCGAGTTTGTGGAGCAGTTTATTCGCCAGGGGCCATTGATGGTATTCGATCCACCAACAAGAGACGGCGAGCCGGTGATTCAGTTCGATGGGGAGCGCGCTGCCTATATCTCGCGCCAGCCTATCGCCTGGGACACGAGTTATTTCGACGCCTTGATCTATGGGGCGGTGTTGCAGCCCGACCTGGTGGGCCCGGCGGGGGGGCATTACCGGATGTTGCTGCCCACCGACGACCCCCAGCAGGTCGCCGAGAGCCTGGAGGAATACGTCGATGACGAACTACCGGTGGGCGTGGCGATCACCCCGGGAGAGCATTACCTGCGGGTGGACGTCGTCAAGAGCGTCGAGGGCGCTGTGGACGCCAGGGAGGTGGATGAGCATTTCGGCACACCACGAGAAGAGAGGTGGGAGAAATTGCTCGAACAGGCGGCCTCGAGACGAGGTGACGCCTCGTTACGACAGACACCGGCGCTGGCGACGTTCGTCAGCTCGACGGCACCGGTAGGTGTCTATTTTCGCAGCGAAGATCTGCGGGTGATGCAGGCGTTGGATTTTGTTACTCAGGCGATGGACCTATTGCCGATGGCGGCGCCGGAGAATCGTCAGCTAGTACTGACGCGGGCAGTTGCGGGGGCGTTGCATACATTGGCCTTCGCTCCGACGTCCGAATTCGATCACGAAGATACGGTTCTGGAATTGCGCGCTCCGGGCGCCAGGGGCCTCGTGGTGGACGCCGCAAGTACGCAGACCGAGCACGGACGGGTCATCGCGGCGCATATTGGCGAGGCGACGAAGCTGGATGATGTGCCTAAAATGGAGGACCCGGCGGTCGAGTTGCGATGGAATTTCGACGCTTCTGCTGCTGCGGAACAGATTCCGCCGTCACTGAACCAGATGGCCGAAGTCCCCGAAGGACGCATGCATATGATGCCGCTTCTGGCCGAGTACTACCGCGAAGGCGGAATCTTAGGTCTGCTGTCGACGATATTCATCAATCCCTCATCCTTACCTCGATGGTTGGCTTACGGTGAGGACGTCATCAGTCCTCGGCGGGGACATTTGGTCGTAGGTGTCGGGGAGCCGGAGCGAGAGGGGGCACCGTTTGGATTCGCGGGAGTCGGGATCTTTAATAATGAGGATCTCGAACAGAAACCTCCGCAGATCCTCGCCGGGCTGATGGCACGGCTAGAGCACGATGGGATGGATGTCGAACTGGCCAGGTTTAGTGAAGATCCTTCGCGGATCGATATGACGGCAGGAGCAATGGTCACCTCCCAGGAGACTGAGCAAGTGCAGTTCGACGCCGCTCCCCTTGTTGTGATGGCCGATTTGTCGAGATTCGGCGGCGAATTTTGGGGCGGGGATGAATTCTTCGAGGCCCTTGGCGATATGGCTCGGCTCAACGTGGAATGGGGTGTCGATGGAGCGATGACTCGCCAGCGCTACACTATGGGCGACGTGCAATTGGAATGGCCGGAACTTGTGGAGATCGACGGATTTGATGCGATGGAGCCCAGGGTCAGGTGTACGGGGGGGCTCGCCGATGAAGCCATGGAGATCTTTTTGGGACTGGAGCAGATGGCGCCGGGAACTCCCGTAGACGTGATGGTGGAGACGTTGCTCGACGACTACGACGAATTGGCCGAAGATTGTGCGAGCGACGATCCGCATCTATCGGAGCACCTGGACGAGGTGCGCGCCAGGATGCGATTTATTTTGTTTTTCCGTGCGACTCACGAGCAATTGCCCACCTTGTACGAAGCGATCTGTGACGCCGGTGATTCGAAGATGTGTAAAAACCGGTAGAAAATTCGCCTACGCGGCCGATTGCATCTCCGTTTTCGTCGGCCCCGACGGATGTGAGGAAAGTGGAGTCTACGAGCTGGGCGGTGGGGTGACCGGAAATGTAGAGGAGAAAGCGAAAGAGTCTACCGGTCGGCCAATCCATCAGGGGCTGATGGATTGGTTTTCGATGGCCACCGTCGCTCGCTCGGCCAGGGCGCGAACGGCGTGGATGAGCATCGCAAAGCGCGGGTCGTCCGTATCGCCTTCAGTGAAACGAAAGTAGATCTGCTGGCCGATGACGGCGACCTTGAACAGGCCATAGACGTAGTAGAAGACGATATTCTCAGGGGGGAGTCCTGCCTTGTCGCAGTAGCGTTCCACCAATTGCCGGCGCGTGTAGTTGCCGGCGAGGGCGGTGGGGCCAAAGTCGAGGGCGTGAAAGACTGTCGGGTCGTCGGGCTCCACCCAGTAGGCGAGGCTGGTGCCAAGGTCCATGAGAGGATCGCCGATGGTGGCCATCTCCCAGTCCAGTACGGCTTCCACGCGGGTCAGGTCGTCGGGATTGAGGACGAAATTGTCGTATTTGAAGTCGTTGTGGATGACCGAAGCGCCGACTTCCTCAGGCATATTGGCAGCGAGCCACCGGGCGGCTTCTTCCATGGCCGGGATGTCGTCGGTGCGGGCGCGATGGTAGCGTTTCGTCCATCCCTTGATCTGGCGCTCCACGTATCCCTCGGGCCGTCCGAAGTCGCCCAGGCCACAGGCCTCGTAGTCGATGTCGTGGATGGCTGCCAGGGTGTCGACGAATGCCTCGGAGAGTCCTCGCATCGAGCCCTCCGTGAGTCCCGAGACGTCGGGGTTGTTGCTTCGAAGGATGACGCCACGGACCCGCTCCATGACGTAGAAGGAGGCGCCGATGACCTCGGGGTCGTCGCAATAGGCGATGGGTCTGGGGATGGCGTCGAAATGACCGTCCAGAGCGGAGAGGATCCTCCACTCTCGGCTCATATCATGTCCCTTGGCGATCTTTTCGGCGCCGAAGGGAGGACGGCGCAGGACGTATTCATTGCCGTCGATTTGCAGCAGATACGTCAGGTTGGAGTGGCCCGAGGGGAATTGCTCGACGGTGATTTCGCCGTCGAGCTCGGGAGCCTGTTCGGCGAACCAGTCACGGAGGCGACGGGTGTCCAGCTCCTCGCCATGGCGGACGGCGGTGGGGGTGTCGATAGGATTGGTCATTTGAGAGTCTATTCCATTCCGCGGGAGCGGAGTTCCCGTTTGGCGACGAATGATTT
Source organism: Myxococcales bacterium (assembly GCA_007131755.1). GTDB lineage: Bacteria > Myxococcota_A > Bradymonadia > Bradymonadales > Bradymonadaceae > SLJM01. The sequence continues at coordinate 7,617 of SLPW01000012.1, forward strand.
GTGGACCTCGTCGGGGCCGTCGTAGATGCGGGCGGCCCGTTCGTGGCGGTACCACCAGGCCAGGGGCGTGTCGTCGGTGACGCCCAGGGCGCCGTGGACCTGGATGGCCCGGTTCAAGACGTTTTGTAGAACGTTGGCCACGAAGTATTTGATGGTGGAGACGGCGATGCGCGATGCTTTCTGGCCCTTGTTGTCGATCTCCCAGGCAGTCTTTAGTACCAGGAGTCGCGCGGCGTCGATTTCGGCGCGACTGTCGGCGATCTTCTCCTGTACCATCTGGCGTTCGCCGAGCATCTTCCCCGGATATAATCGGCGGCTCGCTGCCCGCTCACACATCAGGTCGAAGGCGCGCTCGCAGATGCCGAGCCACCTCATGCAGTGGTGGATGCGCCCCGGCCCGAGTCGCTGCTGGGCGATCATGAAGCCCGCTCCTTCCGGGCCGAGGCGATTGGACTGCGGCACGCGGCAATTGCGATAGGCGACCTCGGCGTGGCTGGCGTAATCGTCGCCCTCGTGACCCATCACTGAGATATTTCGCACCAATTCGAAGCCCTCGTTATCGGTGGGGACGATGATCTGGCTGGCCTTCAAATAGCGGTTGTCCGCTTCGCCGTCGGTGACGGCCATGACGATGGCGAAGGCTGCGCCGTCAGCGGCAGTGGTAAACCACTTTCGTCCGTTGATGACGTAGTGGTCGCCCTCTTTTTCGGCGACCGTTCCCATCTCGGTGGGGTTGGACCCGGCGTATTCAGGTTCGGTCATGGAAAAACAGCTTCGGATTTCGCCGGCCAGCAGCGGGTCGAGCCACCTTCTTTGCTGTTCGTCCGTGCCGTGATGGATCAGCACTTCCATATTGCCGGCGTCCGGCGCCTGGCAATTAAAGACGTAGTGTCCGATGGGTGTGCGGCCCAACTCCTCGGCGACCAGGCCGAATTCGAGCAGGGACAGTCCTGCGCCGCCGTATTCTCTCGATAAATGAGGCGTCCACATGCCCAGGTCGTCGCGCACCTTCTTTCGCTTTTCCTCGAGGACCGGGAGGAGTTCGGTGAAGGTGGACTGCAGGTAGCGCTCTTCCAATGGGATGAGCTCCTGGTCGACGAATTCTCGCAGGGTGAGGAGGGTCTGGCGAAGTTCATCTCTGATGTCGAAATTCATGGCGCTTTCGGCTCTGAGTGTGGTTTGAATCCGGAGTGCCTGGCAACGCGGTGCTGGGATCTAGATCGCAATCTCCTCGATGGTCGCGACCTCCTCGTCGGAGAGCCGGAAGTCCAATATATCGAGGTCCTGGCGCATATGCTCGGGGTCGGTGGTGCCCGTCAGGGGGAGCATGCCGACGTCGATGGCGAAGCGAAAGATGATCTGAGGGATATGC